>CAYQTZ010000213.1:0-5337 GCA_964420565.1 uncultured Hyphomicrobiales bacterium | reverse complement strand
CGTTCTCACAGATGGCAGAGATACAGACCCGAAAAGCGGTTTCGGCTTCGTAAAAGAATTACAGGAATATCTTGAGGACTCAGCAGGAAAGATAGCTTCACTTGCCGGCAGATATTACACTATGGACCGCGATAAACGCTGGGAACGCATTAAATTAGGATATGACCTGCTCGTAAAAGGCGAAGGCAAGCATAGTAACAATATATTAGATGCTATCAAAGAGTCTTACGACGAAGGAGTAACAGATGAATTCATAAAGCCTGTAGTAATGGTTGACGATAATGACAAACCACTAACAAAAGTAGAGGAAGGCGATGTTTTCTTTTGTTTTAACTTCAGAACTGACCGGCTACGCCAGCTTACAACTGTTCTTACTCAGGAAGATATGCCTGAATATGATATGAAAACCTTAGATCTTTATTATGTTACATTGACTCAATATGACGAAAGTTTCAAGAACATACATGTAGTTTTCGATAAAACAAATGTGGAGATGCCGCTCGGAGAATATCTTGATAAAAATGGTTTGTCTCAACTGAGAATAGCAGAGACTGAAAAATATGCCCACGTTACTTTCTTCTTTTCTGGTGGCAGAGAAGATAAATTCGATAAAGAAGACCGAATACTCATAAATTCACCGAAAGTTGATACTTACGACCTGCAGCCCGAAATGAGCGCATACAAAGTAAAAGATGCTTTAGTGGAAGACCTCATAACACAAAAGCATGATTTTATTTGTCTCAACTTTGCTAACGGGGATATGGTCGGTCACACAGGAGTCTATGAAGCAATACTGAAAGCCGTTCACGCCGTTGATGAATGCCTGGAACAAGTTATTCTAACGGCATTGGATAATGATTATGAGTCAGTGATAATTGCCGACCATGGAAATGCTGACTATGCATTGAACGACGACGGTAGCGCCAACACGGCTCACTCTATGAATAAAGTGCCTTGCGTAATAGTAAGCTCCAGATACAAATCCGTGAAAGACGGAATTCTAGCAGACATAGCCCCGACCATACTTGATATGATGGGACTTGAAAAACCTGAAATAATGACTGGCGAAAGTCTTTTAAAATAAATGAAACCTGAGTACAGACCATATTACAATATACTGACTGCAGCAAGAACTAAGCTTTTTTCGGAAGTTACTTTGCCTGCATTGCTGGGAGCTGCTTATGCTTATTCAACGGGATATTTCAGTATCCCAAGATTTGCTTTGATAATGATAGGTCTAATATTTTCTGAAATGCTCTATCTGCTCTTATCTGATTATCGTTCATTAGATACAAATAAAGAAAAGGGGCGTTATCCATTGCTCCCTGGTAATCCTGTATTCAACCCGATGTCATTACCAAGGAAGAAAATACCCCAGATGCTCGGAGTCTCGCTAATTGGCTGGTTTATAGTAATAGCATTTTTTGTAATTCAGCTTGGCTGGTTTGTAGCGATATTGATGGCTGCTTTACTATTATTGGCATTGTTGCGTCTTGTGCCTGCACTCTCCTTTGTTAATATACTGCCAGCCTTGATGCCACCACTTATTTCGTTTACAGTATATTTTGTACTAAGTAATGATCCTGACATCAGGTCTTTTATAATAGGATTTCCCGTGTTATGGATTTATGCTGCTATGCTGATTACTCATAGAGATTTCTATAAAAGCGGTGTTAATTCCGAGAAAAATTACTTTGTCCCTATGTTGGTTTTATATATGCTGTCCATAGTAAATATTTTATATAATTTTAATGCAGAACTATATCACCCCCTTGCTTTAGCTTCAGTTTTAGTTTTTATCCTTCCATTACGAAAGTTATCTCAGCTATCGAAAACTGAAAAGAAAGACCTTATTCCTGCTATGTCATTAGGATATATAGTTCATGGACTCGTGTTGATCATACTTATAGTATCGGTTTTGATTAACTAATATTTTCACACTTCTCTCTACACTTTCCAAAATATTTTCCAAATTTATTTTACAATTTAACTTTTTTTACCTATATTCCCTTTAGAGTAGTAAAATCTTAATATAAATGTGCAGTTCGATAATTATCAGGAGCAAAAAGTGAAAGAAATGATCAATCAAATAAAATCCAGATACTTGCTTATGTTTTTATTTATAGCAATGTTTGGATTAAGTGGATGCGAGAATTCCACAGGTGTAAACTTCTTCTCGGTGCAGGATGATGTCAATCTGGGTAAAGGTCTCGATCAGGAAATTCGCCAAAACCCGCAGGAATACCCCATCTATGACTCACACACACACACTCAGTATGTACAAAATATACTAAATGATATTATAAAATCCCCGGAAATTGAATATGCTGATATATTCCCTTATAAAATTGCTTTGATTGATAACGACGAAGTAGTAAACGCTTTCGCAGCGCCTGGCGGATATATTTATGTATATACAGGACTGCTTAAATTTTTAGATAACGAAGCTACTCTTGCGGGTATTATAGCTCACGAAGTAGCCCACGCAGAAAGGCGGCACGCCACACAAAGAATGACATAAGCTTATGGCATTAGCATTATGCTAAGCTTGATATTGGGCGAAAATCCAAGTATGTGGGAAGAGCTGGGCGCTAATCTGTTCTCCGGACTTACATTACTTTACAATAGCCGCGAAGATGAATACGAAGCAGATGAATATTCCTTCAGATATCTTAAATCAACGATATGGTATCCTGGAGCAATACTTTATTTCTTTTATAAAGCTGACGATAACCGCGGTTCCAGCTTTCTCGAAGAATTATTCTCGACACATCCATTACCTGAAAACAGAATAGAAGAAATGGAGTCGCTTGTTAATCAGGGGAATATCCCAGATCCGTCCGAGAGTAATCTTTTTTCTGATAGATATGCTCAATTCAAAGCAACATTAAAATAATAATATCAATTATGGGATGAGCCATGAGAAGATACAAAATATTCAACTTTATTTTAAGCGGATTGCTGACTCTGATACTGATGGGTTGCGCAGGACTGAAACTAAATATATTTACACCACAGGACGACGCTGTACTCGGACTGCAACTTGACGCTGAAATAAGAAGCAATACTATAGAATACCCCATTTATGATAACTATGAGATAAAAAAATATTTACAGGATATGGTTGACGAAATAATAAAATCACCACATATTCAATACAGAAATATTTTTGCTTACAAAGTAGAATTGATAGACAAACCAGATATTGTGAATGCTTTTTGCACTCCAGGAGGCTATATTTATGTCTATACAGGACTTCTGAAATTTTTAGATGACGAAGCCGCACTTGCCGCAGTTCTTGCCCACGAAATAGGGCATGCCGAATGTCGCCACGCAACAACACGAATAACTACTGCATGGGGTATGCAGGCTATTACTGATGCATATTTAGAAAGTAATAACAACGAAGCCAGCAGAATGGCAACAAATCTATTCTCAGGAATGGCTTTACTGCAAAACAGCCGCGAAGACGAATACGAAGCAGACGAGAAATCTTTTCAATATTTGATGTCCACCAGATGGTATCCCGGTGCCATTAAAATTTTCTTCAATAAAATAATCGGTAGTACCGGATCTCAGGGCTCTTCCTTCGAGCAACTGCTCTCAACGCATCCTTTACCCAAAGAAAGACTTACGAAAATTACTGAATACTTAAAACAAAACGATATCGATCCACCTAATGAGAATAATCTTTATTACAGCAAGTATCAAGAATTAATGAAAAAATCGAGAATAATATGATGAACACATTTAAAAAAATCTTAGAAGCCCAAAAGCAGAACAAATCATTGCTGAGTATTGGGCTTGACACAGACATGAATAAAATTCCTGAGTTCCTGAAAGAGTCAAAGACTGGAATGCTGGAGTTTAATAAAGCAATAATTGACAAAACTTATGATATTGTATGTGCCTATAAGCTGAACTTTGCTTTCTATGAGCAATACGGCATAGAAGGGATGGAAACATTAAGGGCAACTATAGATCATATCCCCTCTGGAATACCTATCATAGCAGATTGTAAACGCGAGGATATCGGTAATACTTCTGTGAATTATGCCAGAGCCTGCTTCGATTACTTCAAATGTGATGCAGTAACTGTAAGTCCATATATGGGTAAAGATTCCATTCAACCCTTTTTTAATTATGAATGTAAGTTTGTTCTTATTTTAGCTTTAACATCAAACCCCGGCTCTGCTGATTTTCAAAAATTAATCTCGGATGGAAAGCCCGTTTACCGGCATGTAATCGAAAAATCCAGCAAATGGGCAACCAAAGATCATCTTGGATTTGTAGTTGGAGCCACTCATCCAGAAGATCTAAAAGAAATCAGAGAAGATGCACCCGACAGATTGCTGTTGATACCTGGTATCGGAGCCCAGGGCGGAACTATCGAGGAAACAGTGCAAGCAAACGCAAAAGGCCCCGCTATAATAAACGTTTCAAGAGGTATTATATATTCCTCCAATCTTGAAGATTTTGCAGCCAAAGCAAGAGAAAAAGCGATTAATTACAATAAGTCTATTAATTAATGACATATAACGGAAAACAAAATAACTTGAACGAAAGACAGCTTCAGACGGCTGTCCATAAAATACTGGCAAATCCGGCTATAGTCTGGGAAACAATATCAGGCAAGCGACTGCAGATACTCTCGCCCGGAAGGCATAATGTGCATTCAGGTCCTGATTTCGTTGATGTTGCCATATTGCTCGAGGGCAACGTAGTAGTAGGCGACGCTGAATTCCACAGAAAAAGCTCTGAATGGAAAAATCACCACCACGATAAAGATCCGAAATATGAACGTGTAATTCTACATATCATAACGGAAGAGAATACCAAGCTAAGTGATGTTCCTTTCGAAACTTTGATAATTGATAAGCAGGAAATTTCTTACAAATTAGAACAACAAAAGCAAGATAATGAACAACCAGTTGAGTTGGAATCCATCGAAGAATTGCAACATTGGGCTTTGTTGCGGCTACTACGAAAAACAGCAGAAACACAAAAAGATATAAACGAAAATTCTTTCGAAGAAGCCTTAAGATTAGTAGTCAGAAGGTATCTTGTAAGCTATTATAAAAAATCCCGCCGACCCGTTTATCAAGGCGAACAGCTAAAAAATATTCTCGAAGAACTCCCCAATTCACATATTAATTCATTCCTGAAGCAGTTGGATGCCGAAGAGACAATGACAGTGCCGGACAAAATGGCGAAACTATTGAAAGATAAAATAGCAGGCGAGGGAGCCAGTTTGCGTCGTGAGATAATACTCAACTGCATATTGCCAATGTCCTTATGCTTAGCCGGAGAAAAGGTGCGTATCGGTTTGTTTTTATG
>CAYQTZ010000212.1:0-5348 GCA_964420565.1 uncultured Hyphomicrobiales bacterium | reverse complement strand
TATAAAACATCCATTTATTATGCAAATATATTTTTAGAATTTATATAAATATCAGTTGTTTATAAGGACCGTAAAAATTAATAATTATTCATTTACTTTCTTATAACTCTCTATATTTCTTATAATCGGTTTTGAAAAGGTGAATTTGAATTAAAATACTTTTCATTTACTATGATTATGAATATATTTGTAAGGAATAATTTTTATAAATATTTAATGGGTACCATTACTATGAGAAAAAATTTACAAATTGTATTACTGGCTATGGCATTATTATTACCTCTCTATATAACAAATGCTCAGGAAACAGGCAGTTTTAACGTTAATATTGATTTCAAAGAAGAAAGCAGAATTCTATCATTATTTGTTCCATCGAACTATGACCCGGAAAATGAATATCAATTATTAGTTGGTTTGCATGGTATGGGAGACGAAAGCAGTAATTTCAGAAACTCAGTAATGACCTATCTTAATTGGAATACAGTTTTTCAGAATACTATTTTCATTTTTCCTGATGGTGGCAGCGACAGGGGCAGAGATTTTTACTCTCCTCAGGGCGATGAAGAAATAATTACAGAAGCTATTAATTATGCAAAAGAAACCTATAGCATTGCCGAGGGCGAAATTATACTCGAAGGATTTTCTCTTGGCGGAAGAAGCGCCCTGAAGTATGGTCTCGACCATCCCGAGCTTTTCAAAGGACTACTATTGCATACTCCAGCTATGCAGGGTTTAAAAGACCCTGTTAACATTCCACCCTCAAGTCTGGTATATAAATATGAGAATGCCAAACATATACCTATCGTGATTACTCACGGAGGCCAAGACATGCTATATATCAATTCTATTAAATCTCTGGTTGAGCAACTCATACTTAATGACAATCCATTAATGTATAATTATATAGAGGCTATGGGACATTCCATTCCTTCTACTGCATTTACCAATTCACATATCGCATTCTTCAACTCTCCAGGAAGCGAAAATATAAATGTAGAATGGGTGAAAGTAATGAAACCAGACAGAGTATGCAGCAATACTTTTACACCATCTTGCAGAGTTAGAAATACCAGCAAACAAAGCGTATTATCCATAGAGTTTGAATGTATTTCTCCAAATGAATCTAAAATATATACATGGCAGAGTGCAGCTGGCAATCTTGGTTCATTCGAACACCTTGATGTGGAATTACCAACTATAGAAATATCCGAAGGATTTAATTCTATAGTTACCAAAATCAATAAAATCAACGGTGTGGATTATGGCGGTGAACAAAGCGTCTATGAGTTTATCATAGAAATGGTTGACCAGGGGCACCCCATTCCTGTATTTGAGGGATTCGAAAATCAGCAATCTCTTCAGCACTGGTATATTGATGCTTCGAATCACTGGACTACATGGCAGCTCGACAACGAGGTAAAGCGTACCGGCAACTATTCTGTTTCTATGTTCAACACTCTGTTGCTCGTGGATAACAGAGGTATTGCCGAGGATCTGCTTAGCCCAGTCTATAACCTTACTACTGTAGAAAAACCTGAGCTATCTTTCGAACTGGCTTTCAATTATCATTTATATACCGAACCATATTTCAACCCCGACTTAATGCTTACAGATACTTTAGTTGTTCTTATCTCTACAGATTGTGGCAAAACATATACTCCAATATACCGTAAATATGGCAAAGATCTCGCAACAACAGATAACCCAATCGTAAATGCTTTAGATTTAAATCAGATATTCTTCATTCCAAATGACGACGAATGGAGAAAAGAAAAAATCTCTTTGGTAGATTATAAAGACCATGATAAAGCGACTTTTACTTTCCATTATATTTCGGGACTCGGAGGCAGTATCAATATAGACAATATTCGTCTGGGCGAGGAAGAATCAGTAGCAGTTCGCGAAGACATTAAAAAGGATTATGTAGTATATCCAAATCCTGCTAAGGACAGAGCTGTAATATCAATGAATATCGAAAAACCCTCTTCGCTAAATATTAGGATGCTTGACTTGACAGGCAGAACAGTCATTGACATATATAACGGAGCCATTGAAATTGGTAATTTTACTCATGAAATTGAGCTTAGAGATATTCAAGCAGGTATGTATCTCATAGAAATCAGACAGAATGGAATTAAATCCATAGAAAAGATGATCATTCAGTAATCAGAGAAATTTTCGAACCTTCCGAAGTGCTTCTTCGCCTTCGGAAGGTTGAAAATAGTTTTTATTATTCACAAATTTGCTAAATGATAGTTTACAACTCAGGACTCCAACGAAACTAAGACTTCGTTTTAATCGAATATATTTTTATGGTCAACACCCCCTAACCACCTCTTGTCGTAGATCCCGACCTGTCGGGGCAAGAGGGGATTAGGTGTGTTGGATAAATATTGCGATATTATGGTTTGATGTGCAATCTTCGTAACTATTATATTTTAAGTTGTAGGGTCAGGAGTTGTGAGTTTCTCTTCGGGTCAAAGATTTTTTTAATTTGTAATGGTCTTACTTGTGCCTTTAATAATAATGCAATAAAAAGCATAATACACATTTTCAACAATTCATATTCATTCGCTAACACCCAGCAAACGGAGGATCAGTAAGCTTTAAACTAATGGCATCTTGCTTTCTACTTACTCTCTTCTTTATCTTTCTTTGTTACCTCTTCATCTACAATAACTTTGATGTTTGTAGGTGAGTTCATGGCGTTGCTTTCTATTACGTATTCTATTGTTCGATTATCGTCGTAAAGCCCCTCCAAATTGATATATAATATGATCTTACCAACTGATAATGGGTGTATGAGCCCGGTTTGCACAGAAGCTTTCGAGCAGCCACAGCTACCGGTTACACTTATTATACGCAAAGGGCTGCATCCGCGATTAAGTACTTTTACCTGACGGGTGATAAAACCAGATTCATCTTCGCTCACGTGGAAAAGAGCCGGCTTAACTTCTATCATTGGTGCAGTATTCACAGTATCTTTATCACAATTAGTCTCATCGTTATATATCTGAGCATTACCATTAAATACAGCAACCAGAAAAAGTCCGATAATTATATATAAGCATTTCATAATAATAGCATTCAAAATTTAATAATATCTATAAGTTATAAACTACTGATCCTGCCAAATATTTTTAAGTACGTCATCAAAATTAAAAAAACCTTTTTTCTGATGAATCCAATTAGCGGCAATGATCGCTCCCATAGCGAAGCCACTTCTGTTTTTTGCTCTGTGCGAAAGCTCTATTGTGTCTGCTAAAGAATCAATAATAACACTGTGGTACCCAGGTATCTCGCCGCCTCTCGTTGAGCTTACGTGCAGCTGCTCAGGATATATTTCGCCATGCACAGTTTCTTTCATCACTTCTTTTTTTGCATCAACATTTGCAAGGATCACATCTGCTAATTCGACAGCCGTTCCGCTCGGACTATCTTTTTTGCGATGATGATGCATTTCGTGTAAAAAGATGTCATATCCTTGCGTTTTATTCATTAGAACCGCTGCCTGCTCTATTATTTTAAAAAACATACGCATTCCTATAGAAAAGTTAGAAGCATATACCATGCCAACACCAGCTTTCTCTATTCGCTTGCGTATATAATCCTTATTCTCTTGCCAGTTAGTAGTACCCACTACGATATTCTTTTTTAGATCGCAGAGTGTTTCAATATTGCCGATAACAGAATCGGGGAATGAGAAATCAATGGCAACATCAAAATCGTAAGACTTTTTATTCGATATTGGGTTATCCATTTCAAATATGTCGGTTATCTCGTAGCCTTCCTTTTTTGCTAATGCTTCTACTTCTTTGCCCATAGAGCCATAGCCCAATAATCCAATCTTTGGTAAACTATTATTAATCATGATATCCCTGCCATTATTAATTCAGAAGTATTCTTTGCTTTTTTCTTATGCTTGATAGTAGTCAGATTATATTTCTTGATCAATCCGGGAGTAGCTCCATTTTTTCGATAATTTAAAAAATTCCTAAAGTGGTCATAGCCTGCGAAAAACTCTGCAGAACGGCTTATCATCCCAGTAATATTATATGCCATTTCTACGGAAAACTCTGCAACAATTACTTTGTCGGACACAGCTACCATTTGCCCGAAAACCTCTTCTCTGATATCTTGCGACATCTCGTGTAATGCAAAGCTAATGAAAGAATAGTCGAATTTTTCGGAGAATATTTTACTGAGTTCTAAAGCGTTACCATGAATAAATTCAATATTCTTATGCCGCTTTATGTCAAGTTTAGTTTTTGCTGTTTTAATATTTCTGCGGGACAGATCAATACCCACTACTTTTTTAGCTTTATCGGCAGCAAGTAAAGTAAAATCACCTGTACCGCAGGCAACATCCAATATAGTGGAATCTTTGTGTATCATTCTAATTACATCTAAGAAATACTGCTTCTGATTAGGAGCAATAAACTTATCATAGAACCATCCGTCGTACCAGTGGTTCAGATTTACTTTTGATGCCATGATCTATCAATCCTCATAATCTGATAAAGAGAACTTGGAAACCTCTGTCTGCAAACCTCGCACTGCCTCGTTCAGCCGGTCTGTTACGCCTTTGAACTCAGAAAGAGATTCTTTAGTTTGCACTGCAACCTGACTGAGTTGTTGCATAGCTTCTTTAATTTGTTCAGCTCCATCGCGCTGTATGCGCATACTGTCGTTCACTGTGTCGAATTGTGGGCTTATCAGTTTTACCATTTCAATTATCTTAGCTAATTGTTCGCCGATGATATCTACTTCATTATTAACGCTTCTAACTTCTTCGGTGAACTTATCCATTTCCATCACCCCTGTGGCAACAGAGCTTTGCATTTCCTTAACCATCTGCTCAATATCCTGAGTTGCTATAGCGGTCTGGTCAGCCAAACGGCTTATCTCTCTGGCTACTACCGAGAATCCCTTACCAAATTCGCCAGCCTTTTCTGCTTCAATGGCGGCATTAAGCGAGAGAAGATTTGTCTGGTCTGAAATTTTATTTATGGTAGTTACTACACTTGATATTTTATTAGCTTTTTCATTAATTATTGAAAGTTTGGATGATATTGAAGAAGTAGCTGAGGCAAGTCCATCAATGACATTCTCCATTTTTACTATATTATCCTTGCTCTTTTCTGCCATAGTAGCCGCCTCGGTAATAGATTCGTTGACGGCAGCCATAGACTGAACCAATTCATTTGAGGTAGCAGAAATTTCATTAGTAGTAGAAGTAACTTGATTGGTCGAAGCAGCTTGCTCTGCAGAAGTAGCTTCTAACTGTTTTGACGAAGCGGATATCTCTGTGGCAGATATTTTTGAACAACAAGGACTGCTAATCGGAA
>CAYQTZ010000211.1:0-5368 GCA_964420565.1 uncultured Hyphomicrobiales bacterium | reverse complement strand
CGGATTCATCAAGCATAGGGTTCTGCTCTATTTCCTGACGCACTTGCTGCTCGAACTGAATAAGCGGTAGCTGAAGTAATTTCAGATACTGTATCTGTTGGGGCGTTAGAGTTTGCGTTAACGATGTCTTTATGTCAAGCGACAGTTTCATTTTATCTATAAGTATAAATTTTTAATAAATCAATCCATATTTTATAATACAAATAACAAATTAGCACTATTTTTGATAGTAATATAAAAAGATTTTGGATTATTCAAAAGAAAGTTTTTTATATTTCACTTATTGATCGAATATTTTCATTCTTTTGATTTAATATAATCACATAGCAGATTAAACCATCTGCCGCCGTAAGCTCTTATCAATGCGTCTTTTACGCAATCCGTTAGATACACTTGGTTGTTTTTGCCTCTATCGGTTGCTGGTTTACATTCGTCAATTTTTGAATAATAAAGATATTCGCCGTTGAAATTACCGACTCTTATTGGAAAAAGGTGGCAGGAGATAGGTTTGCGGAAATCAATCTTTCCGTCTAAGTAAGCCCGCTCCAAAGCGCAATAGGCGATACCAGAATCGAAGTAAACGAATACACAGTCGCGGTTGTTTATGCAAACAGTTGTATAATCGTTTTCAACTCCTTCCACAATGCCATGCTTTTCTATATATTTCAAGTTTCTTTTTGACAGGTATTCCGAAGCGGCTTCTAAGCATTCATGCATTATCTGCACTTCGCTGTTCTTTACGGGAGCACCTTTGTCGCCCGGGAAAGTACAGCAGGCACCCTTGCATTTACTCAGGTCGCAGAGAAATTCACTATTCAATATCTCTTCATCTAATAATATCTTTTCAATTAATATCAATCAACCAATCCTATATCAATGTTTAAAGGAGTTCCAAAATTAAGGATAATTCATTTTAGAAAAAAAATCTTTTTATGTACAAAATTATTTGATTTTTTAGAATTTTGGTTTAAATTGTTTAAAATGTTCGTTAAATATTTGTTAGCAAAAATTATTATGAAAAAGATACTACTAATTCTAATCGCCTGTTTTCTTGTCTCTTCTTCACCGTGGCTACTATCTGAGAAGAATATTGAAGATGAATCCAAAGCTTCTGGAGCATACCGGCGGCTTATGGAATCGGCTCATCCCACTCCCCAAAAGCATATTAAGGAATTTCCCTATAAAGTGCCTTTACTGAAAGAGCATCAAAATCCGCTCTTTATGAATTCTATGATGACAGTTGATGAATCAGGCACTTACCGCATGCAAAATGAATCGTCAATAGCTGTAAACCCTATTTATCCAAATTATCTCATTTCGTCAGCTGTTGATTACCGCGACAATTCCTCTACCTGGATTTATATTTCTAAAGATGGGGGCAAATCATGGGAGAACCGAAATCTTGGCAAGCCATTCCCGGATTGGCGATCTACTAATGATCCATCTGTTGCTTTCGATATGGATGGTGTTGGCTATATGGTTTATGGTGGTTTCGGAAAGAACAACGAGGAAATACCTATGATCTCCGGCGAGAATGGTGTCTTTTTAGCAAGGAGTAAAGATTTTGGTGAGACATGGCTGCCGCATATTCCAATTATACTGCATACGGGCGAGCAGGGGCTCGATTCTACTTTCGAGGACAAATATTACATATCTATTGATTATTCACCCGAGTCGCCTTATTATAATCATTTATACGTTCCCTGGAAAAGGGTAACACCAAGAGATTCGGCTACTCAGATAGTTATCAGCAAATCCACAGACAAAGGCGACACATGGAGCATACCTGTTAACGTAAGCAATAGGGTGCCCGGCAGTTCCGAGGATACTACTTTTGGGCAGAGCTTTCCGCTTGCTGCTTCGGGTCCAGACGGCACTTTATTTGTTGTATGGAATCATGGTATAGAGCATGGTGTTGGGTTTGCCAGATCTGATGATGGGGGAGAGACCTTTACAGAACCGCGGATCATTCATCATTATAATATATTTGGTACTACGACTTATATCGAAGGACAGGGCTGGCGGCACGCTGTAAAAGGGAAGGTGCGTGCCGAGGCTTACCCCGTGATTGTTACTGATGTTACCGGCGGAGAACGCAACGGCTATATATATGTTTGCTGGGCTGCAGATAGTGTGCCAAATGTTTATTTCTCGCGATCAACTGATAAGGGAGACACTTGGAGCGAGCCCGTGATCGTGCACTCTGATATTACTAATGATCAGTTCTGGTCGTGGATCAGTATAGATCCGCTAAATGGCGATCTGGCGATTATGTATCTTGACAGCCGCGACGACCCCGAAAATATTCTTGTGGATTGCTACGTAAGTTATTCAAACGATGGTGGACTTACATGGAAAGACCGCAGGGCATCGGATGTAAACTCAGATTTGCGGGATAACCCTTTCAGCGGTAATGCTTTTGCAGGGGATTATAGTGGTTGTGCATTTTATGACGGAGTAATATACCCTTCGTGGGTAGATATGCGTAATGCAAAAAATAGTATTTATGATAGCGATGTATATACTGCTGTGATGAGCACATCTTCGCCCCAGCCAGCAAGAGATTTTGCAGCAGAGATATTTCCTGCGGAAAGAAACAAAGCAAAACTCACATGGCTTACTCCTACCGAGAGAGTATTCGGTCAGCCCCTGAGTATGGATGAGTTTTACTATACACTTTTCAGAGAGGGTGAGTTTCTGACTGAGATAGGGTCTTCAGAAACAAGTTTTATTGAAAATGATCTTACCCCACACGAAGAATATCATTATGATATCTATGTAGTAGCTGGAGACGACAGTAGTAATGTTGCAAAAACAGTTGCCTATCCGGGGGGCTCTCGCCAACCCGCCGCTCCGACGATAGTAAATGCCAAAGGTAATGAAAATAATGATATTTACCTCACAGTATATATTCCTGCAACAAGAGAAGATGGGATTACTCCTTTCGTAAATCTAAGTCAGGTCGGTATTTATATTGATGGTGTATTATCAGAGAGCAGGGACGTTCCCCTTAGTGCTGCTGGCACTGAAATTGAGTTAATTCTTGATGATAATGAACGGGGTTATTACCACATTGCTCTGTCCGTGTTTGACGATGCAGATCCTAATAATGAAAGCGACATAAGCAACGATACAACAATTTATACCGGAACATTTGAATATAGTTACGAAGATACTTTTGAAACTGCCAGCCTGAGAAAATATCTGAACTCAGGTCAGTGGGGTGTAACTGCGGATTTCTTTCATTCAGAGCCATTTTCTATGACGGAATCTCCAAAGGGGGAGTATATCAAACAAACCGATTATTCTCTCCGGATTTTCCCTGTATTATTAGATAAAAATCGTCAGACAGCTCTAAGCTTCTGGCATGCCTGCATAGTGGATAAAAGCGACAAAGCAATTGTCCAATATTCTTTAGATCTTGGTGAGAGTTGGATCAATCTTGCTGAATATGATGAAAGAGATTACACACCATGGTCGGATGGCATTTTGAATGATCAGGACTGGAAGAAAGAGTCATTCATCATTGAGGAAGCAATCAATGATATAGACACTCTGCTGGTTAGATTTTTGCTGAAAACAAATTTTATTGCTGAAAATGATGGCTGGTACGTTGATGACATAGTGATTGATCAGCTTAGCTCTGTAGAAGAATACCAAAGTCAAGAGATATTGCTTTATCCTAATCCTGCTTCTGAAGTTATAAATATTGAGTGTAGAGCTGAAGAATTGAACTATATTGAGGTATATGATATTTTCGGGCAAAAGCAGACTATTACAGAAGGGAATATCACTATTAGTAAATCAAATATTGAAATAAATATTGGCTATTTGGATCAAGGCACGTATTTTGTTAAGATAAATAGTTCTGCAGGAGGCAGTGAGTTGCTTAAATTTAATATTATAAGGTAGTTGTAATTTATTTCTAAAGTTTATTATTTGATAGCCGATATATTGATATGTAAAACTCTGTTTGCGGAATGATATTTTTACTATAATATGACAGATTAAAAGAACTTGATGGTAGAAGGCATAAATACATATAGATTTGGTTTCATGCCATATTTTGAGTCCACCTTAACAACTGGGCAGGTCAACAAAATACAGGAAATCGCCACACATAAGCCTGATCAGGCTAAAGGCGAAAAAAATTTCCAATACCAAGCTCCATCACGAACCAGAGAAGACAGCTTTACCCGCTCATCACGTAACCCTGAAGATAGTTTTGAAACTGATTATACAAAATTCCTCTTTCGTGGCAGACAAGGCGAGGAAGCCGATTCCGCCCAATCTGCTAATACCAGAGAAAATCCCAAAACTCAAAATGAGATAACTGAACAGATGAAGAAAACAGGAGAATTGCCTACCGAAAAAAAAGGCGTGGGCGAGAAAGAACTTTCAGATTCTGATAAAAGACAATTAGAGGAATTAAAGAAAATAGACCGCGAGGTAAGAGCCCACGAAGCCGCACACAAAGCCGCAGGAGGCAGCTTGGTCACTGGTGGTGCTGCATATACTTATGCCACAGGTCCCGACGGTATGAAATATGTTACCGGCGGCGAAGTCCAGATAGATATTTCCTATGATCTTGACGATCCGCAGGCAACTATTGACAAGATGCAGCAAGTAAGACGTGCCGCTTTGGCTCCATCAGATCCTTCGTCACAGGATCGCTCAGTAGCCGCCAAAGCTTCTCAGATAGAAGCCCGCGCAAGAGGTGAGCTTTTCAAGCAGCAAAATTCTAATTCCGAGAATTCTATTGACGGTATGATGAAAAATAATAAAGATAGCAGGATAGCCGCTTACCAGCAAGCAGAGCAAACAGTTACGGATAGCCATGCATCATCTTTCAATCAGATCAATTTTCAGGGAAAACAAACTCTTGATCGGGAAAGAGTCAATGATATAAAGTTATGATCCTTATTACCAATATTTTTTAATTATTTTATTCTCCGATAATTCAAATTTTAAGCTCTTATGCTGAAAGCTGATATAGGAAGTGGGAATTCGTGAAGAAAACTAAAGACTGACTGCTGATTGCTTAAAGCAAAAAGGAGCTGCGACCCGTTAATATAAAGCACACGCCATGACCTGTCCCTCGCAACCAATTCCCAGTTCCTATTTCCCAATTCCCATCCTTCTTTCCCTCATTCCCAAACTCCGCTTAGCCCCAGCCCTCATTCCCAAACTCCGATTCACCCCCAGTTCTCATTCCCAAACTCCGATTCACCACCATTTCTCATTCCCAAACTCCGATTCACCCCCATTTCTCATTCCCAAACTCCGATTTGGGAATGCAATTTTCACAATAAGACGATCCAAGTGCAACTTGGACAGAAATATTCCTTACCAAATCGGAATTTGGTAA
>CAYQTZ010000210.1:0-5392 GCA_964420565.1 uncultured Hyphomicrobiales bacterium | reverse complement strand
GCAGGAAAAATTATCATTCGATTATGCGCCCCTCTTGTATTAAACTGATATTTCCTGCCACTATACTATTATATATATTACATTGATTTGATCACATTGCTCAAAATATTCATTCCATATTCCAGATGCTCTTTCTTGACATCAAGCGGAGGTCTGAACCTAATAGACCTTGGTCCACATGGCAAGATCATCAATCCTTCGTCAAAGCATTTCTGCTGAACTTCATTTCTGATCTTCTGATCGGGCAGATCAAAAGCACAAAATATACCGCGACCTCTTGAGTTGCTTACTGTGTCAGGATAGTTATCCTGCATTTCGTTTAGTTTTTCAATAAGGTATTTGCCTTGTGTCTGAACATTTTGCAGCAGATTGTCCTCTTCAATTATCTCAAAAAAGCGGGTTGACCTGACCATATCCGTCAGATTGCCGCCCCATGTAGAATTTATCCTGCTCGAAGCACGGAAGACGTTATTCTCTACCACGTCCATTCTATCGGTAGCCAGAATACCACATACCTGGGTTTTCTTGCCAAAAGCTAAAATATCGGGAATTGTTTCCATTTGTTCGTGAGCCCACATAGTGCCTGTGATGCCAACACCTGTCTGAACTTCATCAAAGATAAGCAATGCGTCATTTTCGTCAGCGAGCACTCTAAGCTCTTTCAAAAATTCATTCCTGAAATGATTATCGCCGCCCTCTGCTTGAATTGGTTCTATGATTATAGCGGCAATGTCGTCTTGATTGTCTTTGAATACTTTTTTGATTTCTTTAATAGCTTTTTTCTCCAATTTAATAGTATCTGCCAATGATTCTTCAGTAATTGGGAAACTAAGTTTGGGATTCGTAACTCTGGGCCAGTCAAACTTTGGGAAGTGCCTTATCTTGGCAGGATCAGTATTAGTAAGCGACATTGTATAGCCGCTTCTGCCGTGGAATGCTTCCTTGAAATGAATTACCTGCTGGCCTTTATCCTTGCTGATTCCGTTGGCAATATTTTTTTGAACTTTCCAATCGAAAGCAGCTTTCAAAGCATTTTCCACAGCAAGCGCCCCACCTGAAACAAAAAAAGAATATTTGAAATACTCTGGTACAGCTACCTTAAAAAAAGTATTAACAAAAGTAGCCATGTGAGTCGTGTAAATGTCCGAATTTGATGGATTGTGGATTGCAACCTGCGCTATAAACTCCTTAAACTCAGGGTTAGCGATCTTTGGGTTATTCATAGTCAACGGCATCGAAGCAAAAAATGTGAATAAATCTGCATATTTTTTTCCGTTGCGTTGATCCAGATAGAATTTGCCCTTACTGTGCTCCATATCAAGGACAAAATCCATACCGTCTGCCAGCATATACTTAGCAAGTGTGCTGTGTACATCCTGAGCTTTTACTCCATAGCGGGGTTCGTAAACTTTTGAACTACCGGATGTCATTTTAACCTCCTGATTATAATGTTTAATCTATTAATAATAGTGAAAATTTGATTTTTTACGACGTACAGCTAAAAATGTATTAATATATAGTAAATTCGTACTAAAGAGAGATGTATGCAGAAATAAACCGTGGTATCAGGTTTACCTGCTGAATTCGAAGACACGACAGGAAAGATCCGCCACGAATTGTGCCTTTAGACAGTAAAATGATATTTGCTATTAATGTTATGTTTCTCATAAGGATACAAATTAGCAAATTTTTTGAAAAGGTAAAACAAAAATCATTAGATTTGCAAATAATATTGAAAAAAATCGCTATTTTGTTTTGTAGTGCATATTACTACATGAAAACCGATAAAAATACTACATCAAAATCAGGCAAATGACTATAATTGCTTATGTTAATTATCAGTAATTTAGCATTGTACGATTTTATTATAGATCTAAATGATTAAGAATTAAAAATATATTTTACATAACGCTAAGGAGAAACCTAAAATGGCAAAATCAATGAAAAGCTTAAAGGCACCGAAAAAAGTTGGAATTCAGCAGGTCATGTTATTTGTAATACTGACTGGCACTATGTTTTACTTCTTCCAAATGCATATCATCCCTTGGGTAACGGCAGAATTCGTAGTCTCTCAGTTTAAGCCAAGTGGTGAAACTATGGAAAGAATGGAACTAATTCCTTTCGACGGACTTGTTTGGGCATCTACTTCAAAAAACAACGCTGTTAAGATCATGAAAGAGGGAATTAACGAACCCCAAAAGAAACTCATCAACAGAGAGTATATCTTCGATTTTTCTTTTAAAGAAAGAAATATGGATGATCACGGTTACGTAAAAGGTCCGGGCGAATGGTACGCTAAATCTGAGATCCTCGGCGAATATCCAATTATATTAGAGCCATGGATTGGCTTTTGGTGGCTGGCTATGGTGATGGCAGTCTTTTTCACTTTGATGTTTTCAATATTCCTGCCTAAATCTCTTGGCTTGATGGCTACACTGATCGACAGACAGATTGATAATACTAAGATCAAGATCAGATTGCAAACAGGTTTCTCTGATGAAATTGTCGAAATGCTTACCATGCCTAATGATAAGCTGAACGAAAAAGAAATATCCGAAGTTGAAAGAATCTTTCAGGCAGTTTGGGACAGAACAGTTCCAGAAGAAATCGCTTCTGCGAAACAGGCAATCCGATTCGAAGATGTTTTCGACGAAAATACAGATATCGTAGCTTTCAGAAACGAAGCACTTTTTGCACGTATTAAAGAATACTTCTCTGATTTTGTGCTTGTAGAGATAGAAGATACAAAAGACGGTCTGGACTGGCGCCGCAATCATCTACTTATATTCAAAGGTCTGCGCCTTTATATGACTCACCACTTTACAGAAAAATATGCTAACAACGTAACAGGTCTTGCCTACGGTGGTGCTGCATTCCTTATCGTAGCTGTCGGTATTCGCGGTCTTAAGTTTATCCCGGCTCAGAAGCCTTCGTTCATTTTGCTCGCTATATTCCTTGAGTTTACTATGCTTGCGCTTCTCGCTATTACTCTTATGTACACCGAAGAAGAAGAACGTATGGATAAAATGCTTAAGAAAATGGAAGATGCTAACAAAGGACAGCTCGAAGTGCAAAGACTTCAGCAATATGACATTCATCAGCTTAAGAATTCACTCGTTGGGGGTGCTGCTGAAATCGTTAGACAAAGAGTTGAATCCGCAGTCGTAGAATATCTATCGAAAAATGAGAGTCTGGAGGATGCTATCAAAGACGAGTTCCTCAAGACAATTCGAAAAGCTTTGATTCACATTGGTGAAGAAGAAGCTCAGAGAAAAGCATAATATTTATTAGAGTTTTTATACCCATAAGCCATGCTCCTTAATATAAGAAGCATGGCTTAATTATTTTAAAGAATATATATTTCATAGAATTAGCCGATAAATTCATTAAATTTGTATATGTATATTTATTGATTGGTAAATTAATATTTTAGAACTTTCACGCAAATCAGCTCAGCTCATTGAATATATTGAGCATAATATCGGCAGACGTAAATCTCGGCTCGCTAAGAACTGTTGCTTATTGATTATTGATATGCAACGCTTTTTTTGCGACGAAAGCTCCCACGCTTATGTTCCCAATGCCCCGCTAATTGCTGAAAATATCAACAAATTATCAAGCTATTGCAATGATATATCTATTCCAGTTATTTCCACACGGCACATTAACAATCCGGAAAATGCAGGTATGATGGATAAATGGTGGCGGGATATTATCTCAAAAGATTCACCAATGTGCGAATTGGCTGGCAATTTAGTTCATAAGGGTAGCCATATAATAGACAAACCCCAATACGACGCTTTCTATAAAACTGACCTTTTGGATTATTTAAATAATAATAATATTGATCAGATCGTAATTACAGGTGTGCTTACTCATCTCTGCTGCGAAACCACTGCCCGTTCTGCCTTTGTGCATGGTTTCGAAGTCTTTTTTGTAGTAGATGCCACAGCTTCCTATAATGATAACTTTCATACCGGCGCCGTTATCAATCTTTCTCACGGCTTTGCCCATACTGTGCTTACAGATGAAATAATAGCTCAACTTAAGGATTTGAAATGATATACGACGTTGCTGTTATTGGTCTCGGTCCTGCCGGACTGGCATCTGCCTTACAGCTAAGCAGATACAGAGCGAATATAATTGCACTGGAAAAAAGATCTGTAGGTGGATTGCTGATAAATGCAAATCTCGTAGAAAATTATCCAGGATTCCCTAACGGTATAAATGGCGAAAAACTTGTTACTCTAATGGAAAAACACTTGAGAAATACTGGCGTTGAACCGCATTATGAAAATGTAGAGAGTATTGATCTTGCTGATGAATTATTTACTATCAAAACAAATAAAACCACATATTATTCCAAATTCTGCATAGTGGCAACAGGCACAATACCATACAAAGCAAAAGAAATAGAAATTGAAGAAAATGCCTTAGATCATATATACTATGAAGTTTCAGAAATTCCGAATACTAACCAAAAGAAAATTGCTATTATTGGTTCAGGGGATGCCGCTTTTGATTATGCTCTAAAGCTATCAGAAAAGAATAATATTGAAATACTCATTAGGTCAGATCATGTCAAATGCCTCCCCTTATTATTTGATAGAGCTGTAAATAATGATAATATTATTATATGTAACAACATAAATTTAACATATATCAAATATGAAAATAACAAATTATTTTTAAATTGCAGATCTTTGGAATGTGAATTTCAGAAAATGGCAGATATAGTTATATTCGCTATCGGAAGATATCCGGCAAAAATTTGCTATGGCAGCCGACTTGAAAAAGAATACAAAAAGCTGATTAATAATAATTTGCTATTTGAAATTGGAGATTTAAAAAATGGTATATTTCGTCAGTCAGCTATATCCTGTGGCGATGGATTAAAAACAGCTATGATGATTTACTCTATAATGAAAGGAAAAAAGTGGAGATAATAGGCAGAACCAGCGATAGCAATATTGCAACTGTATATATAGCAAAAACAAACGAAGGTAGCGAAGTCGAATTTGTAGAATCCGTCCAGCCACCTATCCCTCTATCTAAGAAATGGGTGCTGATAGTATCTACAATGAAGGGTTGCCCGGTGGGGTGCAAATTTTGCGATTCAGGCTCTTATTATGAAGGAAAGCTTTCAAAGGAAGAAATTATTGCTCAGATAGATTATCTAATACGCAGAAGGTTCCCCAACGGCGATGTCCCGGTAGAAAAATTCAAGATACAATTTGCCCGTATGGGTGATCCTGCTTTTAATATGCAGGTCATTTATGTACTTAAAGCATTACCCTTATTATATAATATTCCGGGCTTTCTGCCATCTGTTTCGAGTATAGCTCCAAATGGGACAGATGAATTCTTCGAAGAATTACTCAATGTAAAAAAG
>CAYQTZ010000209.1:0-5461 GCA_964420565.1 uncultured Hyphomicrobiales bacterium | reverse complement strand
CGCCTATCCTAATATCTCTTTCGCTGATGTAATCTGCATTATGCAAAGTGGCTCTGCTGACAGTTGAGCCAGCAAGCAAGACCGGCTCGAGATCAGCCACAGGCGATACGTGTCCGGTGCGACCTACCTGCAAGAATATATTTTTTAGCAAAGTTTCAGCAGCTTCAGCTTCGTATTTATATGCAATAGCCCATCTCGGAGAACGTGCAATAAAGCCAAGAGTCTTCTGCTGAGCAATAGAATTTACTTTAATTACTATACCATCAATCTGGAAGGGCAGCGAGCTTCTCTTTTCCCCCCACTCTTTAATGAAATCGAACACTTCATCAATATTTTTGCAAACTCTGGCTGCTTTGCTTGTTGGGAAACCGAGTTCAGAAAGCAGCTCCAGATTTTCCTTATGCGAAGTCTGCTCGATTCCTTCAATGTCGAAGTAATAGCATACGAGTTTCAGATTACGCTTTGCCACAGATTTCGGATCAAGCAGTTTCAAACTTCCTGCAGTTAGATTGCGTGGATTGGCATAGATTTTCTCGTTAATATTTAGACGCTCTTCGTTTATTTTCAGGAAGTCTTCTTCTTTCATATAGACTTCACCGCGAACCTCGAAATTGGTAATTTGTTTGCCTTGCAGCTTTACATCCTGAACCCTTAGCGGGAGCGATTTGATCGTGCGAACGTTTTGAGTTATGTCGTCGCCGGTGAAGCCATCTCCACGCGTCGCTCCAATAGACAGTACCGAATTTTCATAGCGGATACTTAGAGCCACGCCATCATATTTCAATTCGCATACATATTCGTAGGTTTCGTCCAGAGCTTCGGCTACGCGTCTGTCGAAATCTAAAAGCTCTTCCTTGCTATAAGTATTGGCAAGCGAGAGCATTGGTTTGGTGTGCTCTACGCTTTTAAACTCATTTAAAGGTTTGCCACCTACGCGTTGGGTAGGCGAATCGGAAGTAATTAATTCGGGGTGTTCTTTTTCAATATTCTGCAATTCGCGGAAAAGTTCATCGTATTCCCTGTCGCTTACTAAAGGTTGAGCTTCTACATAATAGTAATGATCTAACTTGCGAATATAATCCCTAAGATATTCGACTCGTTGCTTCAAGTCCTTGTCGCCGATAAAATTTGATCCCATAGAGCACTATTATTTATCTTGAAAAAATATTTATGACAAAATAGTAAATTGCCTTTAGAAATTCAATCATTAATGAGCTAATAATAGCAATATGTGTAAAGTTGTTGTTTTGTTGAATAGAAAAGCCGATTAACCACGAAGTTTTATTTGAACTTTGGGGTCAGAAGTTTTGGTATTTTGTAATGGTCTTTGATTTTTAGTGGCGAGATCATATCTTAGGATTTGCATTAGTCATTTCATTCAATATATTGCTCTGTGTTTACAATAATTATTCAATTATCTATTCTTTGTACAGTATAAAATTTTAGTAATAATTAATTGTGGCCATGAGATTTGATATAGCAGTCCCAAGAGGCAATATGTACAGCAAATTAATAGCGAATAAGGAAGCTGTACAGGAAAAATATGACGTTAGAATTTTTGTTTTAGACGAAAGTAAATGCTCAGAGCTAATGCTCAGCAACCGAGTAAAAGCGGCTCTGTTAAACCCAATCGCATACGGAAGAGGAGTAAAAACGGCTGATTACAGGATAATTCCCGCACCGGGATTGGCTGGATTTTATTACACAGGTCTGGCATCTATTATCTTTAAAGAGGGGCTAAAAAAAGTAGAAACTCTTGCTACTGCCTTGCCGGAAAGTTTTATTGCTCAAATAGGTCTCAGGCTTTTGCTGGAAAATTATGGAATGGATCCCAAAATAATCGTACCAGATAAACCAGACAGCAAAACACTGCCTGATGCTGACGCTTCGATAATTTTGGAAAATACAAGCGGTGCCGAAACAGGTCTCGATATAACTGAGGAATGGTATATGTTCTCGGAACTTGCCTTGCCTATTGGCATGTGGGTGTGCCGATCGGAGGAATACCCACCTAATATACAGGAGTTAGTTAAAGAACTGGCAGAAGATCCCGCACAGCAGGAAGAAATAGTTTCTGAGATAAAGCCAGGCAGCAATACCGATGAAATACGAACAGGTAAAATAATCAGGCATTGGAATGATGAATTTGAAAGCGGTTTGGAATTTATGCTTCGATTTCTTTATTATTCGCAGTATATACCTGAGATAGCTGGTATCAAAGTATTAGGCAGAGATCAGGTTGTGCCATCAGTCAAATCAATTCAATTAAAATAAATAGTCAGCAGTCGGCCTTAGAGCATGATAATATTTGACTTTGCTGTTTGGCAAGATCAGTACCGAAGGGGTGTTTTATCTTGGTTTTGCAATCAGCTCAAGTATTATTTGCTGTCGGTTGCTTCCTGGTCTTTTTTCTTGCTATTGCCGTTTATTTTCATCGATCTTAGTGCATTCAGCTTTCTTAAGTTCAGTGGCGGTAACTCTTCCCCGCGGATAATTATATCGAGTTCGTCGCCCTCGAGCACTTCGCGTTCGAGCAATATCTTGGATGTTCTATGCAGCAGGTCAAGATTTTCTTCTAATATCTCTGTTGCCTTAGTATTAGATTCCATCAATATCTTTCTGACTTCACTGTCTATTTCCTGAGCAGTTTTTTCGCTGTGATCTCTGGATTGTCCAATTTCTCTACCCAAAAATACTTCTTCGTGCTGATTATTATAATGCACTGGACCGAGAGCATCGCTCATGCCCCAGTCGCACACCATCTTTTTGGCGAGTTTGGTTGCCCTGTCTAAATCGTTAGCGGCTCCTGATGTATATTTATCAAAGATGATTTTTTCTGCAGCTCTGCCTGCGAGCAGTGTAACAATTTTTGTTTCTATATAATCCTGAGCCCATGAATGTGTATCTTCAATAGGTAAATATGAGGTTACGCCCAAAGCTCTTCCTCGGGGAATAATAGTAACTTTGTGAACAGGATCTGAATTAGCGAGCATTTTGCCAACGAGTGCGTGTCCCATCTCATGGTAAGCCGTCAGCTCTTTTTCTTTATCTGAAATAACCATGCTTTTGCGTTCAATGCCCATCATTACTTTATCTTTAGCATTTTCGAAGTCGTACATCGTTACCTTATCGCTGTCTCTGCGTGCTGCTAACAAGGCGGCTTCGTTGACAATATTTGCAATGTCTGCACCTGAGAATCCTGGAGTGCCTCGGGCTAATATTTTAATATCTACGTCATCACCGAGTGGTATAGTGCGTGTATGCACTTTGAATATACCCTCGCGTCCCTTTACGTCGGGGCGGTCAACTACTACTTGCCTATCGAATCGCCCAGGTCTGAGCAGAGCGGGGTCAAGTACGTCCGGTCTGTTTGTTGCGGCAATAATAATAACACCATTATTTTGCTCGAAGCCGTCCATTTCAACTAATAGCTGGTTCAAGGTTTGTTCGCGTTCGTCGTGTCCGCCACCAAGCCCAGCCCCTCTTTGCCTGCCTACAGCATCCATTTCATCTATGAATACTATACATGGGGAGTTCTTTTTTGCCTGCTCGAAAAGATCGCGAACACGGCTGGCACCTACACCTACGAACATTTCGACAAAGTCAGCACCTGAGATAGAAAAGAAAGGCACCTCTGCTTCGCCAGCTACAGCACGAGCCATAAGAGTCTTGCCTGTTCCCGGAGGTCCTAATAAAAGTACACCTCTGGGTATTTTTCCGCCAAGCTTTTGAAACCGCGTTGGTTCTTTTAGAAATTCTATTACTTCTTCGAGTTCTTCTTTAGCTTCGTCGGCTCCTGCCACATCTTTGAAAGTTACTTTTGGATGGTTCTCGTTAAGCAGCTTGGCTTTTGATTTACCAAAAGAAAAAAGCCCTCCTCGCGAGCCGCCCATCTGCATACGGCGCATAAAGAAAATAAAAATACCGAAAAGCAATATCCATGGTAATATGGACATAAGCATTACCCACAAGGAGTTTTCACCAGATTCGTAGGTCCATTCTATTCCTTTTGATTCCCAGTATTCTTCAGTTTTTGAATCTACTACACCGAGTTTGGTAACGAAATATTTAACTTCGCGCATTCGCCCATCTATTCGAAGATTCATAGTTTCATTTAATTCACCGCGAAATTCGTAATCGCCGTTAGCTGTTTTCACAACTTTAGCATTTTTTCCTTTATCCTCTTGAATCAATTCTTTGTAGGTGGTGTAAGACACTGGCCATTCTGGTCTTTGGTTAGTGTTCATAACCATATAAACAGTAATAATGACACCAAATAAAAGCAACCAGATAAAAATATTACGCATAAATTTCATCTGATTATTGTGATTTGGATCATCAGTATTAAAATCCCCAAAAAAATTTGGCTTCTTGTCTTGCTTTTTATTGTTTTTATTATCTGAATTCATATTATCCATTAATTCTATACTCCACTTTGAATTATGCCGTTGTTGTTCATAATTTATTCTAAGACGAATATGCACCAATGCAAATTGCTAATTTATTATTAAATTACTTCTTAATGAAATTTTTATTACAATACCTATTAGGAATTTATTCAATAATTACAAAAATAGAAATTAGTTCTAACTAAGATTATATCTAAAATTGAAACAAAATTCTTTGAATTATATGAATATTTCTTTATTTTTATTAATATTAAAGAAAAATGATATGGTTGCCGATTTTTCTTAAACAGAATAATTTACTGACAAATTTGAGCTAAAAGATGCAAAACGATGAATTAATAAATGTAGAAGCTGGTGCACACGAGGATTTGCTTCAATTAGTCAGCTTTAATATTGGCGAAGAAGAATTTGGTGTGGATATTCTCCGCGTGCAGGAAATTAACCGAATGACCCACGTAACCCGTGTGCCAAATGCCCCTGAATACGTGGTAGGAGTAATAAATCTGCGCGGTAAGGTGATCCCGATCATTGATCTGAGGCTGCGGCTGAAATTACCTCGAAGGAACTACGAAAAGGATACGCGTATTGTAGTGGTTGAGCTCGAATCAAAGGTTCTTGGTTTTATCGTCGATAGCGTTAACGAAGTAATAAGGATCAACAAAAATATAGCCGAACCACCACCGCCAATGGTTTCAGGGATAGAATCAGATTTTATTACGGCTATCGGCAAGCTTCATGACAGATTGCTGATACTTTTAGACTTAAATAGAGTGATCACAATAGAGAACATGAAGTCTATTGAAGATATAGTTGATTAGTATGATTCTTTTGATCACACATTATGTATCACATATTTTACTACGCCCTGCACCTCGAATTGCATGTATTCCTCTATTTCTATTGGCAGAAATTTTTTGTTTGCCGAGAAAAGATAAACGCTGCCGTCTATGACTCTGAATGTTTTTACAGCCATTTCGCCGTTTAGTGCTGCTATTACTACTTTGCCGTCTCGTGGCTTTTCATCTTTATCAATTAAAAGAATATCGCCCGAG
>CAYQTZ010000208.1:0-5507 GCA_964420565.1 uncultured Hyphomicrobiales bacterium | reverse complement strand
TGTTATATTTACTACTCCTCATCGCTTTTTTATGCTACATGATTAGCTTACCAAGAGGGGAAGTAAGATAAAAGCCCCACTTT
The DNA here is from genome assembly GCA_964420565.1 of uncultured Hyphomicrobiales bacterium. Classification (GTDB taxonomy): domain Bacteria; phylum Bacteroidota; class Ignavibacteria; order Kapaibacteriales; family UBA2268; genus CAYQTZ01. The sequence continues at coordinate 5,424 of CAYQTZ010000208.1, read as the reverse complement.
TTTATCGAAGATCCCGACTTGTCGGGAAAAGGGGGATTTTCTTTGGTTTTGCAATGGTTTTTAAAGTGCTATTCCCCAAAAAATAAAATCCTTGTATGTGCTTTATATACAAGGATTTATAATTATTTGTCAGTGCGGACGAAGAGACTCGAACTCCCACGGGTCGCCCCACTAGATCCTAAGTCTAGCGCGTCTACCAATTCCGCCACGTCCGCTTTACAGAACTTCAAAAATAGCTATTTTTCTGCAAATTATAAAAACAATTCTTTAATGATCAAGAAGTTTTAGATATTATTCATTAGTAATTTTTTTGGAACCGCAAGTAGCGACTCCGCTAAAAAATGCTTATATTCAAATACAACAGCTTGATCGTACTAATATTTGATTTTGAAACAGAGTTTATCTCATTCTTTTATATTGGGTTAAATGAATTAGCATCAATCATTGATTTCGAATATATGGGGTATTGCTTCGTCTATATGCTTGACGGCTATTATCTCAATGCCTTCTTTAACTTCTTTGTCAATGTCTTCTACGTCTCTTTCGTTATCCTTGGGAATAATGACTTTTGTAATCCTTGCCCGTTTTGCAGCTAAGAGTTTTTCATTCAATCCGCCTATAGCAAGTATCCTGCCGCGTAGAGTTATCTCGCCTGTCATTGCTACATTTCCCTTTATTGCTTTGCCTGAGGCAGCAGATATGAGAGCCATACACATGGTAATGCCAGCAGAGGGACCATCTTTGGGGATAGCTCCTTCGGGTACGTGAATATGGATTTCTTTTTTCTTATAAAAATCTTTGGGAACGCCGAGAGATTCATAATTAGAACGCACATAAGAAAGAGCTGCAGTAGCCGATTCTTTCATTACGTCGCCGAGCTTACCTGTTAAAGTGAGCTTTTCTGCACCGGGCATGATAGTTACTTCTATCGGCAAGGTAGTGCCTCCGACGCTGGTCCATGCCAGACCTGTAGCACCTCCAATTTTATCTTCGAGAGCATCTTTTTTATCTTTGAATTTTGGTGCTTTCAGATATTCCTCAACTTTGTCGCCGTTAATGACAAAAGTTTTGTTCTTCATAGATTTTTTAAAGTGAGGATTGTCCATCAACGCCTTGCGCGTGTCTGCATTGCGTTTCGTCTTTCTGTTTTTATCATAATCATAAACGATATCTTTGGTTAGCTTGCGTAGTACAGAACTTATTTCTCGCTCTAAATTCCTAACACCTGATTCCCGCGTATATTCACGAATAAGCCTCTTTATTGCTTCATCCTCGAATTTAATATTATAGGAATCCAGACCATATTCTTTCATTATTTTGGGGATGATATGTCTTTTAGCAATTTCGATTTTTTCGTAATCGAGATAGCTGTTTAGCTGAATTATCTCCATCCTGTCCTGCAAGGGCAGGGGAATTTCATGCTGAACATTTGCCGTAGTTATGAATAATACGTTAGAAAGATCATAATCAACTTCAAGATAGTGGTCGTTGAACATAATATTTTGTTCGGGATCTAACACCTCTAAGAGCGCTGACGATGGGTCTCCGCGGAAATCCATGGACATCTTGTCTATTTCATCAAGGAGGATCACGGGGTTTACTGTGCCTGCTTTTTTCATAGATTGGATGATCTTACCTGGCATAGCTCCGATATAAGTCCTGCGGTGCCCTCTTATTTCAGCTTCATCGCGAACGCCGCCAAGCGAGAATCTGACGAATTTTCTACCTAAAGCTCTGGCTATTGATCTTGCGAGCGATGTCTTGCCCACGCCCGGAGGTCCTACGAAGCACAGTATCTGCCGCTTTAGATTACCCACAAGATTAAGAACGGCAATATATTCGAGTATACGTTCCTTTGGTTTTTCCAGATCATAATGGTCTTCGTCGAGAATTTGCTTTACGTGCTCAATATCTAAATCATCTTTTGTGATTTCTACCCAGGGCATCTGACTAAGTAGTTCCAGATAATTGCGGTTTACAGAAAACTCAGGGGACATAGTAGGAGTTTTCTTCAGCCGCTCGAACTCTTCGTATGCTTTTTCTTTAACGGGGTCAGGCATTTTGGCATTCTCTAATGCCTGCTTGATACCTTCGAGTTCCGGAGAAAGCTCAGCCTCGTCGCCCAGTTCTTTTTGGAGAGCGCGTATTTGCTCTTGTATATAAAACTTCTTTTGTGTCTTTTGTATAGAATTCTGCACTTTATTGTCAATCTCATTTTCTAACTTCAGCATCTCTATTTCCGATTGGAGCATAGAGGATAGAGTAAAGTACTGGTCTCGCAAACTTCTTTTTTGAAGTATTTTTTGCTTGATCTCTACTTTCTGGTCTATGTTTGCAGCGGCAAAGAACATTCTTCTAACCGGGTCTTGAATATTTTCAAAAGCAGTAATCAGATCTGGTGGTAAGCTATGATTTGCTTTAACGTATTGAGCAAATAAACTGCTCGTTTTGCGTATTAATGCAAACAATTCGTCGTCGTCATCCTCGCCAGGATGCACGAAAACAGGGCTAACATGTGCTTCTAAAAAATCTTCATTTTTCATTTTTTTCTTTATTCTCGATTGCAAAAAGCCCTCGACTAACACTTTTAAGAGATTATTTGGCAATCGTAATATTTGAATTATCTTTGCCGTAGTGCCATTAGTATATATATCTTTAAAAGTGGGTTCTTCAATATTAGAGTTCTTCTGAGCAGTAACGAAGATGAATTTATCCCTCTCTACTGCCTCTGCAACAGCTTTCAGCGAGGAAGTCCTTCCGATAAGTATCGGGAATATCATGTGAGGATAAATTACTATATCTCTTAGTGGCAATATAGTTAAAATACCCGGCATAGAGATACTGTTGCTCTCTACTTCATCAAAGTTTGATAATAGTTTTTCGTTTTCAGTCATATACGTCCCAATTCATTTTGTATCTAATTATAGCAATTATATATGAAGTATTTGATTTATAAATATTTTATTTGTTCAATTATGCACTAAAATGAAAAAGCGGCAATTGCTCCGTAAGATGTGTCTCTCTTTTAATAAATAAGGATTAAGACAATTGCAAAATAGAAGAATAGGGCTGGGTTAGTCTCAGTGCTCTTTATTATAAATTCCCAAAGTGTATTTATGACCGATTTTTTGTATTTTAATTTTTTTTTGTTTTAGTTTTTTAATTTTTTGAGTCTATATAATAAAACAATGGTGCAAAAATGAATGAACGGAAATAATCAAGATATAAAACTAATGAAGAATATCAGGAAGGGAAGTCCCGAATCTGATATTGCATTTTATGAATTATATCATAAATATTCTGCGAAGCTCAATGCTTTCTGCCTGTTCAAAGCAAGAAGGAAAGAGATTGCAGAGGAGATTTTTCAGGAAACATGGATCAGATTCTATAAATCTGTTTCGCAAGGTAATCAAATAGAAAAAGTGCTGCCATATCTGATCACTATTGCAAGGAATTTGATCTTTGATAATAATAAAGACTCTAAAAATACTGCTTATGTGGAAGAGGAGAACTTCGACATTGAAAGATTTGCAAGTCCCGTTTTAATAAATGAGGGTATTGAAAACGATGAGCTGTTTGGAATATTAATGACAGCAGTGAATGGTTTGGATAATATATATAAAGAAGCTTTTATCATGAAGAAAATTGACTGCCTCTCATATCAGGAGATCTCGGAAATATGCGGGGAATCAACTGATTGTATTAAAAAACGAGTACTAAGAGCCACTATGGCTGTTAAAAAAACATTGCAACCTTATATAAATGAATTGTAGTTATGTCAGGATAAAATATTATGAAAATACAAGAACAAATAATTGACTTTTTCGATGAGGGACTTAGCATTACTGATGAAAGACAGCTTTTTGCCTCTCTTGCATCTGATGACTCCATACGAAATGATTTCAAGCATCAATATAAGATAGATAGGTCCATCTATGAAAACATGAATTCTTTCAAGCCAAACGCTAAGCAAAGTGCAAATGTATTTGGTGCAATTGGTTTATCAATGGTTCCACCAACAAATACTCTCGCCGGGAAATCGAATTTTTTGAACTATCTGTTCGTTGGTGCTGGCTCGACTATTGCTACAATAATTATCATGCTGCTGTTGATGAAAGGAAATGCTGAGCCAATGGTGTCCGATGATCATAAAAGCAATACACCAATTATAATTCGCGATACAGTTGTTAAAATTAGTGAACCAAAGGACAGAATAATCATCAAAAAGCAAGATATTAATGATGATCATAACGAAACAATCAAAGAAAATGACAGAGAATTTGCATCTTTAATCCAACCTGGTACTGAGAATAATAACTTTGATAAAAACTTAATTAAGCATAATAAAGATGATTTTTCAAATAATATCCCCTTAATAGATTACAAAGATATTTCAAGTATAAATACTGCCACTGGTAGAGATTTTGGACTTTCTTTTGAAATATTTACCTCTACTTACTGGTTCAATCCGGATCATTACGTACCACCAACTTACTATTCAAATCTAAATCGGCTTGGAGCGGCAATATTTTACGATATCACAGACGACTTATCACTCGGTGTGGATATTCGCAGAGAAACATTCAAAGTGAATTATCAGGGAGAGGATGACGGTCAGTATTACAATTATTTTCAACAACCTAACCTGACAACAATTGGATTAAATGCAAGATATGATTTGCTTTCAATAAATAGATTTGATGTTTTTGGGAAAATGAATCTTGGCTGGAACATTTATGGATATTTGCTTAGACCTGGGGTTGGGTTAAAATACTTCATTTCAGAAAATGTATATTTTCTACTCGATCTCGAATATAGCCAGATGATCTTCAAACATCAAAATAATAGCTTTACCGCTGAAAAATATGGTTTTAATTATGGAATAAATGTTAAATTTTGAATAAAGGAGAATTAAAAATGAAAAAGTTATTTCTTGCAATTGCATTGATAATTTTACCTCTCACTTCCTGCGAGGATATCATTAACTCGGATCAGAATATCGTTAAAGAAAAAGTACCTTATAACAATGTTCTAAACAATCAGACCAGTTCCGTTATCAAACCACTGAAAATAGGAAATACATGGATATACGATGTCTATACTTATGATAGCCAATATCCATCAAATTTCGAACTTACATATGATACATTAGAAGTCCTTAACCAAATAGAGATCAAAGGGGAGAAGTGGTTCAGATTAAACAAAAAAACTCCGCATGAATATGTGTATCTTACTAATACTGACAAAGGGCTGTTTCAAAACTGCAATTGTCCGGAAGATGGAACTGAGAACGATCTTATCATATTGAAAGCGCAATTCCCTGCAAAGATTGGTGATAAACATATTGGGCAGACCTATCCGGTATTGATTTCAGATCAAGATGGGTTTCAAGTAATCCACGAATCTTCTATGATACAGGTTTTA
>CAYQTZ010000207.1:0-5572 GCA_964420565.1 uncultured Hyphomicrobiales bacterium | reverse complement strand
TTCGTGACTATTTAATTCATATTGAATTTTTATATTGATATATGAACCGATAAAAATATCAGTATGTTAAATACCTACTATTCGCAATATAATAAATGAATTAATATAATTATAACTAAATGATATTAAAAAAGGATTTGGAGCCAATATGTATGGGTATTGAAAATTTTTATTTCTTTACAAGCAATTATCAAGCTATTCTGTTAGCATATTCAAGAGTTATCATGTACAGGTTTCGTATTTTCAGTGATGCGATAACTATATAACATAGTTCATATTTATGAATACTATTACCGGATACTTTTGTGCAACGATCATAATAAATAGCACTGCCGCTAACTCCTGAATATTTATTACCCTCTAATTAATTGTAAGAATGCCTGTGGATTCTGGTTTGCCTGAGATAGCGATGTAAGTGAAGTTTGCTGCAGGAACTGAGCTTTAATAAGTTCAAGCTGTTCTAATGCAACATCTGCGTCCTCGAGCCGTGAAATTGCTGCGTTATAGTTGGTTATCTGACTTTTGATCACTTCTTCCTGTGTCATTAGCCGATTAGCTATACCACCTACGTAAGAAGCTACTTTCGTAACGTTTTGAATAGCATCAGCCAGACTGCTCAGAGTTAGCCCAACCATTGAATCTGAGAATATTCCGAGATTACTGCTGTTTACATCATTCAAAGCTGTCAGGTCAAGATTTGTAACACCTGCGAAACTTTCAAGGAATAAAGCATTAACGTTGAAATCATTACTCTCAACATTCAGCTCTTCATTGTTAGTAGTGATGTCAATTCCTAAGCGGATCAGGTTATTAGAGGCATCTGTGCCGATTACAAAATCAGCCGTAAATCCTCCGCTAAGTAATTGCTTACCGCCAAAGACAGTTGTATCAACTACAGTTTGTATCTGTTCAGCCATACGGTAAGCAGCTCTGGCGAGTGCCACTTTTTCATCCGTGCCCATAGCACCGGAAGATGCCATAGCTGTTCCGTCCTTGATCTTGGTGATCAACTCGCTTATAGAGTCCAGAGAGTCCATAAGAATATTTGAAATATTGTTAGCGTCACCAACCGCTACCAAAGCTGACTTTAATGATCCATTTCTCGCTAACAGTGCTCTTGAGGTAATGTAACCCGCTACGTCGTCTGCAGCGCTGTTGATCCTCTTGCCTGTAGAAAGTCGAAGCTGTCTGAGGGCAATACTTCTATTTGCAGATTCTAGCGTATTATATGCATTTTCTGCAGGTATGTTTGTTCTGATTCTGGCATTGCCGCCTGTTGCAAAAGGCATAGTTTACCTCATATATTATTATTATACATAATTTTCATATTTAATTATTGTAAGAGTAATATCAATTACCCTTGTATCAATCTCAGGAATGCCTGAGGATTAGCGTTTGCCTGTGCTAAAGACACTAATGATGCTTGCTGCAGGAACTGCGATTTTACTAATTGAAGCTGTTCTATAGCTACATCTGCATCCTCAATCCTGGAGATAGCTGTATTATAATTTGTTATCTGACTTTTGATAATATCTTCCTGCGATGTAAGCCGATTAGCCACACCACCAAGATAAGACGCCGATTTATTGACATTATCAATAGCTTTTGCTATACTTGCCAGAGTAACTCCAATTTTATCATCTTCGAAAATTCCAAGATCATTTGCTGATACTTCATCATATGCTCTTAGGTCTAATCCTGTAACGCCAGCAAAGATATCAATATGCAATGAGTTGACGTCAAAGTTCCTGCTTTCGACATTAAAATCAGCATTAGATGTTGTCATATCAATAGCCAGAGTTAATAAGTCATGCGTGGCGCTTGTGCCTATTACATAATTGGCTTCATATTTACCATCTAATAACTGCCGACCACCAAAAACTGTAGAATCAACAATGGTCTGGATCTGCTGAGCCATTCGATACGCAGCTTTTGCTAATGCTACTTTTTCATCTGTTCCCATTGATCCGGATGCTGCCGTCGCTGTTGAATCCCTCATTGAGTTAAGCTGAGTGTAAATGTTGTCTAACGAATCCATAAGAATATTGGTAACATTCTTAGCATCGCCAGCGGCATTTAAGGCAGCTTTAAGGGCGCTGTTTCTTGCCTGCAAGGCACGAGAAGTAATATATCCTGCAACATCATCTGCCGCACTGTTTATTCGCTTTCCCGTTGATAATCGTAACTGGCGAAGAGATATGTCCCGATTCGAAGCATCCAATGCGTTGTAAGCATTTTCTGCCGAGATATTCGTTCGTATCCTTGCATTGCCTCCTATTGCAAATGGCATCAGTCACCTCCATGTGAATTATAATTATTAATATTCATTCTTTCTCGAAAAATTATTGCGAGCGGCGAAGCGATCAAATTTTTTATATACTATAACACCCCAATATACTATTGTTTGACCGCTCCGCATTTCTCGCAAGTTTTCAAATAACTTTTTTCCAACTTTCGTTGCCTTGCATTTTTATTTACAAGTCCTATGCCAGATTTTTATTTTGTTTTCTATATACATTTTCAAGATTTTCTGAACGACAAATTAATTTTTACTTGCCGCAGGACTTATCTAATTGTAAAAACAATGCCAAAATAATTTGCTTTTTGAAGTCAACAACATGTCATATATGATTTAAGCTTATGTATATTATCTTATTTACGGCGTTTTGAATTTTTAAATATTTGCTCCCGAATCACTAATGAATCTTTTTGCACTTGTATATAATATACAATTATATGGTCATGTATATACAGGTGGTTAATATTCACCAACTAATAAATGTGGGATTATCATAAAAAACAAAAAAAAATTATTTCAGTGCTTAGATTATTCTGATGGATTAATTATTTCAAGCTGGTCATAATTATTCATATGGTTAATATTAACTACCAATAATTGAAATTTCTACCTGCTTGCGACAAGAAAAAAAGATTTTATATGTATTGACATGGCAATCAAAACAAAAATTATTGATCATATCGCTATCGAACAAATTATTTTTTTGATGACTTGCACATGGCAATAATATAAAATTGTGTGTTATCTCTTATCCAAATAAAATTTATTTATCAAGTCTGTTTATGCTTTGTGTTTAATATTTTAAGATTATGTTAATCTCTACAAATGTTACAATTATGAGCATTATTTCTCGTTAATTCGATTATTTCAACATTTATTTATGGTGGTGATATGTCTTTTAGACCCTTAACTTCATCTATGAAAATGATACTAATAATATCAATAATGACTTTTATTCTTTCTGAGACAGTTATAAGCCAGAAAAAATACAGCAGCCCTAAAAATGTAATTATTATGATAGCTGACGGTTGGGGACGCAATCATATTGATGCAACAAATTACTATCAATATGGAGTAAACCACTCTCAGCAATACGAGCAATTTCCTATTTCACTATATTGTAGTACCTATCTTGGCAAATCAATTAATAATGAGCCAGAGGATTGGGACCAAGGCTATAACTCCTACAAAGCATGGGAGGATTTTGATTATCTTAGGCATAATCCTACAGGATCTGCTGCTGCAGCTACTGCTATGTCAACAGGCAAAAAGACATATAAGAAATCAATTGGAATGAGTATAAACGGCGAAACTCTATTTCATATATCTGAAAGGGCTAAAGAAATTAACAAAGCAGTTGGTGTCATCACTTCTGTTCAATTATCACATGCAACGCCTGTAGGATTCTCTGTACATAACGTTCATCGAGACAATTATGAGGAAATCGCTCAAAGTATGATACTCGACAGCAAACTCGATGTAATCATGGGTTGCGGGCATCCATATTATGATAACGACGGTAAGCAGGCAAGCCCGGATCATAAATTCGTTGGCGGCAAGAATCTCTGGCAGCAGTTAGGGAAATCTACTATTGACTATACATTAAATGATAAAAGCAAAAAGTCAGTTCAGGATATTGACTCTGATGGCGAAGCCGACCCATGGACATTGATAGAAAGCAAAGAAGATTTTGAAATAATGACAACCGGCGATACCCCAAAACGAATTATTGGAGTCCCTCAGACTCGAAAAACTTTGCAACAGGAACGTTCAGGTAACACCAAGGCAGATGCTTTTGCAGTGGCTTTTAACGAAAATGTGCCTGACCTTCCTACTATGACTAAGGCGGCAATCAATGTATTAGATAACGACCCTGACGGTTTTTTCCTGATGATCGAAGGTGGCGCAGTGGATTGGGCGAGCCACGACAACCAAACAGGCAGGATGATAGAAGAGATGATAGATTTTAATAATGCAGTGGATACTGTCATTGAATGGGTGGTGTCTAATAGCAGTTGGGACCAAACGCTGCTGATAGTTACCAGCGACCACGAGTGTGGCTATCTATGCGGTCCCGATTCTGATCCGGAGCACAAACCAATTATCAACAAAGGTAAAGCAGAGATGCCAGTCGCTGAGTGGCATCATGATGGACATACTAACCAGCTTGTTCCCTTGTTTGCAAAAGGTATGGGATCAGAGCTTTTCCATCTTTTTGCTGACGAAACAGATATGAAACGCGGGCAATACATTAATAATACCGAGATAGCTCAGATAATATTTTTGCTTTGGTTAATAGAGTGATATTTATATATTAATGATGCGAGTTATTTATCTTCTAAGACCATTGCAAAAGTCCAAAAATGCTCCCTCCCTTAATGAGCCAGTGTGATAGCACCTGATAACTCGCCTTCTACAGTTCCATTTACGATATTATGAGATTCCACCGAATTTTCAGATAATTTATCTCCCGTTACTTCACCCGGAGCAATTTTATCAGTAGTAACGGCATGCTCGGCGAGCTTGTCTGAATCAATAGCTTCATCAAGCACATTTCCAGCCATAAAAGAATAAGGTGAAGTAGTAAATAACGCTCTCGGCGACATCTCATCGCCTTGATCAATAGTTATGCCAAGCCAAAGCATCTGCGAAAAATCAATATTAAGCTGGCTCGAGAAGCCAAGATGCACATCCACAATTCCATTAGAAACACTAAGAGTCTGAGTTTCAGTCCAAAGAGCAGCACCGCCAGTTTCCGAATTGTAGATTTTAAAAGTCATTTCATAATCACCATCAGGAATAATAACTCCATTGCTATTAATGATTTGTGCCTGATAAGTAATAATAGCAGGGATTTGCGCCAATGCCTGTATAGAAAGCAAACAAAGCAGGATCACTAATGAGGTGAGATTTTTTTTCATATTCAGTCCACATAAAGAATTAAACAAAATATTTATGTTAAGATAAAATTTTCAAAACACTTTGCTATTCCGTGGCAGGTGGGTCGTTTATCCAGATCAAAAATAATTAGCCAACAAAATAATTAACAAACATTAATAATATATGGAATATGTGAATGAAAAGCAAGCAAATTTTAAGTATAAGGATTAGAAAAAAATATTTGATAAAATGCAAAATATATCATATATTTGTAATCTTTGGAAAAGCCAAGAAGCCCGGATGGCGGAATTGGTAGACGCGCTACATTCAGGGTGTAGTGTCCTTAAGGGCGTCGAGGTTCGAATCCTCTTCCGGGCACAGTGATTAAAACTA
>CAYQTZ010000206.1:0-5596 GCA_964420565.1 uncultured Hyphomicrobiales bacterium | reverse complement strand
AAAAACTAAAGTCTGCTGAATATTACAGAAGTAAATTTTAAAAAAACAAATAAAATGGAAACACTTATAAATAAGTATAAAAAAAGAATTGACGAGATAATAATATATAAAAAAGCATTGATCTTTGGGGAAAAATGGGCTGGATTGGAGAGCGAAAAATCAACACTTGCAAAAGTAATATCAGATTTGGAATTACATAATCAACAATCCTATGAATCTGGGTGGAATGATTGTTTGAAGGCTAATGGAATTGAAAACGATGGATTGCAATTTAATGATAAAAATTTTAGATAATGGAAAAAGATAATTAGTTGAACACTAAAAAATTAATAACAATGAGTAAAAACTTTGAAAATTCATGCCTTCAAAAACCAAAAAACGAACCAATATATGAGATCGATTTTGATGGTAACTGTAGGGCAATAATAAAAATTGATGGAGACAAAATAAGGGTTATAAGTGCCATGAATGGATGGGGCGACAGTATCCCTATAAGTAAAATAGAAATAATTTAACGGTGAACACAACCCATGCTCCTGATGTCAGGAAGATGTTATAAAAAAGGATTGAGAGCGGAATTATTAACCAGTAAAAATTAATGAAATGACACAATTAGCAGAACAATTTGAAAAAATGGAAAAATGGAATCAGGGAAGAAAGGATTCCGAAGAGAAGGGGATGAAGCAGTTTAATAAATACAGAGAAATGTTTCATAAGACTCCTGTTATAAAATCGGCTTGCAAGTGTAAAAACAGCACATGGAACCGTGATGCAGGATGCTTTGTGTGTGACGATTGTAATGAGCGCATTTAAAAACCAATTCAACCACTTAATAGGGATAAAAAAAGAAAAATGGAAAAAAAAACAGCATTAGAATGGTTTTTTGAAAAAATAAAAGGCCACTTCGAAAATGACGAAGATTTATTCGAGGATATAACTTTTACCTATGCCATCGCAAAGCAGAAGGAAAGGGATCAATTAATCAGGCCACAGGCCACAAACAAAGCAAAATGAAAGAAAAATCAAGGTGTAATCATAAACCGTCTAAGCTACGATATTTGGCATGGCATGAATGGGCTGATAGGAAAATAAGACAAGGGCACGTGCAGAGGCAATGTCCTACATGCAAGAGATGGTTTTTTAAATGCGAAATGTAAATAAAACAAATGAAAAACGATTAAAAATACTAAGTAATGAGCGGAGGATTTCCATTAGGAACGAGATATGATCCGAGGGCTCCTTGGAATAAAGAAGAACCGGAGCTGGATTATGGCCAATGTCCAAGATGCAGGAGTAGCGACACGTTTAGGGCTATAACTTTCGAGAAAAGAAACAAAAAAGTTGTTAAATTTGTTTGCAGAAATTGTTTTAAAAAATTTGATTAGATAGAAATAAATTGAGATTATAAGCCATGAAAATAGAAGATATGCCGGGATGGTTGCAGACTCTTAGGAATATAAATCCAAGATTAGCCGAAGAAGCAGAGAAAGATTTAGACAGGTTGAATGCCGCGGCAATTACTGTCATTCCTGACACGAGGTTAAAATGTGACGGTTGTGGCTGTCACCCGAATGTTCTTCATATAACAGACTCGGGGACTTATTGTCAAAGATGTTATAACTCATTAATTAAATATTAGTATATTATGGAAGTTGATTTAAACGAGAAGCAGGCGATTGTTTTTCAAAACAAGAAAAAACAAAACGACAAGCAACCGGACAAAAGGGGATGGTTCAAGCTTGATGGAAAGGTGTATGAAATTTCTTTGTGGACGAAGACTGGTAAATCAGGTGTTCAATTCGAGTCAGGAGTGGTAGATATTCCCTACAAGGAGAGGCAGGGGCAGTCTTCAAATCAGGATGAAGTTCCTCCAAATGGGGGTGGCTATCGATCTCCATTCTGATGAAAGAAGAAATCATATTAAAAGATTTGCCAAAAAATTCATTAAACAATTGGTATAGTCAAAAGGGTCATTGGTCTAAGCGAAATAAAATGAAGGACGATTATTTTTGGCTGATTAAAGCTCAGACCAAGAAAGTTTTTCCGAAAGACAGGCAATACGAGGTTGATTATGAATTTCATTTCAGGATAAAACCTCTTGATGCAAGTAATTGTATAGGTCTCTGCAAGATGATAGAAGATACTTTGTTCGAGGATGACAAGTGGGATGTAGTTCGTAAAATTTCGCTCTCATCCACGAAAGATAAAAGCGACTTTGTGAAGATTACAGTCACTTATTTAGACTGAGTATAAATTACTATAATTGCTTGGATATACAGTGTTAAGTGCGTATCTTTACATCATGAATTATAAATATCAATCAAATGGAAACAAGCGTTATGAAATTGGAGACTCCTGAATTGGAGTCAATCGAGAAAAGCAGGGCGAGCCAGATCCGGGCGGTGTTTATTCCTATGACCGAGATGCTCGGCCAGTTTGAGAAAGAGTATAATCACTTAGTCGCTGAAGCAGAAAAAGGAGTGACTAAGGAAATCTCCCAGAAGGCCAAGAGAGTTCGGTTGAATATTGGTAAAGTAAGAATTGAGACTGGGAAGCTTAAGGATAAGCAGAAGGAGTACATAAAGCTCGAAGACAAGGCTATCATGGGAGTTCACAATATTATTGTGTGGGCTGTGAAGGAGAAAGAGGATAAGCTCAAGGAGATTGAGGACTACTTCGAAAATAAGGAAAAGGAGCGTCTTGACTCCCTTCAACGAACTCGTGTGGAACAACTTTCCAAATACGTGGATGACGCTCATTTGAGAACTCTTTCAAACATGGAACAGGACGTGTGGGAGGCGTACTTGTCAACCAAGAAAAAAGAACACGAAGACCGGGTGGAGGCCGAGAAAAAGGCCGAGGAAGATCGTGTCGCTGCCGAAAAAGCCGCTGCTTTAGAGCAGGAGCGAATCAGGAAGGAAAACGAGAGGTTAAAGAAAGAGGCCGAGGAAAGAGAAAAAGCCGCGAAGGTTGAGGCAGAAAGACGCGCCAAAGAAGAAGCCGAACGCGTGGCTCGCGAGGAGAAAGAAAGAAAAGCTCGCGAGGAAAAAGAGAGAAAAGAAAAGGAGGCTCACGAGGCTGAACTTCTGGCCGAGAGGAAAAAGAGAGAGCAAATCGAGAAGGAAGAACGCGAGAAAAGGCTAAAGTTGGAGGCTGAATTGAAAGCCAAAGAAGAAGCCGAACGCGTGGCTCGCGAGGCAGAAGAAGCTCGTGTTCAGGCCGAGCTCGGGAAGAAAGATGCTGATAAGCTCAAGGATTTAGAAGCCGATCTCGTGGCCTTAAAAGAGAAATATTCCTTCAGTTCTGCCAAGAACAAGAGGATGTATTATACTGTTTGTTTAATGCTTGATGATATCGTTAAAGTAGTTACGAAATAAATAAAGTTAAAATCATGGAACACGAGGAAATGTCTAACGAGATTCAGGTAGTTGAGTCAGTTGGGATTGAAGTTTTTGAAGCACAGGAAAGAGCGGAGTTGGACAGGCAGATCGCTACGGCAAAGGCTTACCCGAGAGAACCGTTGTCTATTATTCGCCGGGACTGTATCGATATAGTCACTATGGATAAAGATACAGCCGAGAGTTGTCGTTACGCCAAGCCTGTGGCTGGTAAAACGATGTCAGGCGCGAGCGTTCATCTTGCGCGAGTATTAATGCAGCAATATGGGAACGTTCGCGTTCAACAGCGAATTAAGCATATTGATCAGAAGACCATCACTGCCGAAGCCGTGGCTTGGGATATGCAGAAAAATTACGGAGTCAGGGTTGAGGCGCGAAGAAGCATTATCGACCGGAATGGAAAGAGATTTGCCGATCATGTGATCGAGACAAACGCCATGGCAGCGATGGCTATCGGCGAAAGGAATGCAATCTTAAAGGTTATCCCCAAGAGCTTGATTGACTCGGTGTACAAGGCTGCTTTCAGCGCCGCTAATGGGGACTTGTCTGATGATCAGAAAATTTCCATCGCCCGTAAAAAAGCACTGGATTTGTTTGCCGAGAAGTATAATGCCACCGAAAAGGACGTGCTTAAAGTTCTCGGATTGAGATCCGTTGGACAGATAGGGGCTGAACAGATTGCTGACTTGCGCGGATACCTGCGCTCGTTGACAGATGGTGAAATATCTGCCGACGAGTTGTTCGGTAAGGCTGAAAAAGAAGCTGTTCCTTCGATTGATCCCTTGAACGCTAAAAAGAAAATGGAAGCGTCGAAGAAAGAGGAGACAAAAACTGCTGCCACTACTTCTGCTCCCGCTGATGGTAAACTTCTTTAATTATGAAATTAACGAAAGAAAATTATTTTAGCAGGGAGGCCGACGAGTTTTATTTTTCTGCCTCCCAGTATAACTCGTTTAATGGCGTACCTGCTAACGGTAAATGCGAAGCAGCAGCTCTTGCTAAACTAAAAAGGGAATGGAAGGAAGACCCTACGGTGGCTATGCTTGTGGGCTCTTACGTGGATGCTTATCTTGATGACTCATTACACGAGTTCAAAATAAACAACCCGCAAATATTTACTCAAAAAGGAGATTTGAGAGCCGAGTTCAAGAAAGCCGAAGAAATTATACAGTTTGCCGAGCAAGATCGTTTTTTCATAAGCTACGTGAGGGGTAATGGAGATTCTCAAGTTATAGTTTCTGGAGAAATAGGAGGGTATCCGTGGAAAGGCAAGATAGATAGGCTGCACAAGGGGTTAGCAATTGTTGATGCCAAAGTAATGGCTTCCATCCGGGACAAGATTTGGATTGACTTGACTCGTGAGAAGATGAATTTCATCGACGCTTATGGATACATAAATCAAGCGGCGATTTATCAGGAGTTATATTATCAAACCTCTGGTGAGAGGCTGCCATTTTTCATAGGAGCCATAACCAAGGAAAAAGTACCGGACAAGGAGATCATTCACATACCTGATGACGCGATGAAAGAAGCTATTTCCGAGATCGAGATCAATATTCCGTATATTGCTCAGGTGAAAAATGGAACCCTGCCAGCGGTTCATTGCGGTGTTTGTGATTATTGTCGGTCGGTCAGGAAATTGGAGTATACCGTTGAATTTGATTACATTCGTTATGGTTGAGTTTGAATATTACGAGTTTATAGCTGCCGAAATATTTAATATTCCAGTCATAGACATCTGGAAAAAAACAAGAAAGATAGAAATTGCGTTAGCTCGACAATTTTGCATGGTTTATAGGCATGTAGATTTAAGAATGTCTCAATCATTGTCAGCCGGAAGATATGATAAAGACCACAGCAATGTGCCTTCCGCCATGAAAAAATTACAGCAATACAGGGAAACAAAAGATGTTTATTGGGATTTGTACGCGGGATTTAAGATTCAGTGTGACATTGCGTCTAAGTCAAATAAGAAAACGATTGAGCCAAAAACATCTGATGAGCGACTTAATGTTTCTAATCATATTTTAAGTTTAGGATGGAGAGGGTACATGACAGAATCAAGAGAGATGATAGAAAATCTATTTAAGTTAATTCATATTGATTCTGATGAGACCAATATTCGATGCAGCTTAGATGTTTGCATTGAAAGACTGAATGACCTTAAATATTTGTATAATAATGAATAACTATAGAAA
>CAYQTZ010000205.1:0-5664 GCA_964420565.1 uncultured Hyphomicrobiales bacterium | reverse complement strand
ACATCTTCAGTGGATCAGCATTTGTTACCTGACCAAAGACGGCATAATCATCAAGTCCTAATGTTGCATTGTATGTATTTGCTCCTGGCATTTCGCCTGGTACATTTACTGTTACTGATTCAAAATCAGCGTCTTCACCTGTGAAATCAGCACCAGTTACATCACCTGTAAATACGGCTGTGCCGCCCCAGATATCGCTTGCATACATATTACCACCAAAGGTGCTTGTTGTATGAACCAATAATTCATTGAATTCACCAAGTCCATCTACATCAAGATCACCTGTTAAGGTAGCATTATCAGCAAAAATATCACTTGCATATAAGTCATTCATCCAGACATCGCCGAGGAATGTACCATTTGTGTTTACAAGAAGTTCATTTATTTCAAGAATACCTGCGATAGTAACATTAGCATCAAATTCTGCATCGCCGTCAACGTCAAGATCGCCGTTGAGCCATGTTGTTCCATCAACGACTAAGTTTGTACCAAATGTTCCTGAACCATTTACATAAAGATCTGAGTCAAAATTAACGTCCATATCAACATCTAATGTTCCGTCAATCCATGTATTGCCATCTACTGCGAGATGATTTTGGATCCAGACATTATTGCCGAATGTTCCATTTGTATTAATAAGAAGTTCTTCGGCTGTCAGAAGTCCTAAGACAGTAACATTAGCATCAAATTCTGCATCGCCGTCAACATCGAGTGTTCCGTTGAGCCATGTATTTCCATCAACCATCAGGTTGTCATACATACTTACTGAGCTGTTGAATGTAGCAAAGCCATCTACACCGAGATCGCCCATAATACCAACATCGCCCATTACACCGAGATCACCTTCGATACCAACATCACCAGTTACACCAAGGTCACCGTCAATACCGACATCACCTGTAGCGCAGATTGCTGAGCCATTAGGATCTTGATTTATAGCAACTATTGTGCATTCGTCTTCGCTGTCATTTCTTGCAAATAATGCATTAGCATCTTCTGCACTTGCTACGATAGCGTCGCCTTGTCCATCAGAATTTGCATAAAGTGCTATATCATAAGATGTTGTTCCATCATTCATAGCTGCAACGGCAACTGAGAATTCATCACCAATGAAATCATTAATACGATCAGCATTCTCTACATTATTATTTACTAAACCAAGAACACCGATATTGCCATCTAACGAATTATCAGCTTCACCGATTACACCAACGTTTACGCCGGCATTTACACCATTAGCCATACCATATACACCGGCTACATCGCCATCATCGGCAATGACATCGGCTGTGATAGCTGAATGATATGTTCCTGGGGTAGCATTTACAACATTATTATATGCAAATACGGATGTTGAGTTATATCCATCATCGCCATCTACGAACATTGTAAAGTTAGAGCCAATAGCATCTGCTTCGAGTGTTTCTAAGTCTGCAACTACTCTTAAAGCACCATCATCAAGTGCACCGGCAGATTCTCTGTAAATGTCAACTGTTGGTTGATTTACACCACCGCCATAAGCATAGATTGCGCTACCTGTATTATCACCGTCGTTAGGCATGATCACGTCAATACCGTTTCCGCCGTTTACATCTGTTTTTGTAAGGGAGAACATTGTTTCATCATCTGAGGCACCAACATAAGCATAAGGAATGGTAAGACCATCATCTTGCCACTGTGGTTCATTCTGTGTTCCATTGTTGACCCATTTAATTACTTGCTGTACTTCAGGAGCATTGCCACCGGAGAATACCCAGCCGGCACCGTTCCAGTACATTATCTGACCTGTTTCAGTTCCATCTTCGAATGAGCCAAGAGTAACGTCTGGATAACCCCAGTCAACGTTATCTTCGCTATTGATCACGAGTGCCTGACCCTGCATTCCGCCTGGGAAGATATTATCTGTATCTACTGCCCATTGACCCATGTGCCAGTTTTGTACACCTTCTTCAGCTATTTCAAGAGGATCAGCTATTGTACCGTTACCTGTGATTGAGAATCCGGTAACTACTGTAAGGTCGCTCCAAAGAACATCGTCGCCATCAGAAGTAACTCTTAATACTCTACCTGGGAATGCACCTGTTTCATAAGGATTAGCAATACTTGCCAGATCAATTGTGCCAGGTGTAAAGAGTTCATTATATAATTTGCTGTCATCCCATTCTTCGCCATCCCAAATAAGAACTACGTCATCGTTATTGCCATCATCCAATTTGATAGGATCGACTTCTGTTCCTGTACCTTCGAGATAACCTTCTACGAATGTTACTGGAGTGCCCCAGAGTACTTCTGAGCCGTCATCGTCAGTAATAAGAGCCATACCGGGGATACCTGGCATAATGTCGTCGGTCATAATTGAGCCATCAAGTATATGATAGCTTTCAATTCCGCCTTCGGCTACTCTGATAGGATCAAATAAAGTTCCATCGCCTTCAACTGACCATTCGTCTGTGTAAACTGTGATCTCATCCCATACTACGTTTTCGCCATCTTCGGATATTCTGAGAACATCACCTGGCCAGCCATCGTAAGGATCAGCTATATATGTAAGGTCAATTTCGCCTTGTTCCATAAGTTCTGTATAGATCTTGCCTGTGTTCCATTCGCCAGTGCCTTCGCCGCCATCAGCATAAAAGAGAAGTTCGTCAAGATTTTCTGTCCATGTAAGAGTAATTGGACTATCTACGCTGCCATCGCCAATAACTGGATAAGCTGTGATAGCTTTTGTAGAACCTGGGATCCAGTAACCTTCGTGCCATACCATTGTTTCGCCATCGCTTGGTGCTGGTGACCACATAAGTTGGTTATTCTCTGCACGTTCGTCCCATTTATAATACATGAAACGTCCATCATCAGCAGTTGTGCTTGGCTTGTTGCCACTCATTGTATAAGCATAAAGTTCTGGTACGCTTACTACGTTATTATCAAGCATAAGGTCGTTGATTGGACCATAAACTTCGCCGTCAGCATCAGATGGTACCCAGAAAGCATCTCCGTCGCCTTCAGATACGTACATATAGACCTGACCATCAACGGCTTCGCCCATCAAAGGTACGTTATCGAAACCTTTTACTGCGAGATCATCATAAGTTCCCTCTACATCGCCCATGGCAACTGATGGAACCCAATATTCGCCGTCGAACATATAAAGTTCGCCTGTCATTGCTTCGCCCATTAATGGGAAACCGTCGAAACCTTTTACTACTAAGTTATTATATGTGCCCTCTACATCGCCCATGGCTTCTGCAGGTACCCACATACCTTCATCGTACATATAGATCTGTCCATCCATAGCCATTGTTTCTGACAGAGGTACGCCCATCCATGCTACTACTGTTGGATCTGGATAGTAACCATCAAGGTCTCCACCAGCTTCTGTGTTGTAGAGATGTTCGAACCACCAATTTGCGAAATCGTCAGGATCAAGGTCTTCTACTAATATAGTATAGTTAAGGATTTCTTCTGTTGTTACAGCACCTGTAGCAATGTGTTCTGTGTTTACTGCGTTAAAAGCAAGTTTTTCTGAAGTAACACTCCAGTTAGCAAGTTTTTCAGTTGTAACAGCACCGTTATAGATGCGATCTGTTTTTACTGCACCTGGGGCAATAAGAGGATCCGGATATGTGCCAGTCAAGTCGCCGCTTGCGGGGCCACATGGAGTTGTGCAAATATTCGGAGCAAGCATTTCTTGTGTGATAGAACCGCGTACGATATTTTCGAGTACAACACCTGGTCTTAAAACCGGGTTTGGATAGTGTCCATCTAAATCGCCGCCTGCAGGGCCTTCGGGTTTTGCATGAACAGTGTCAGCAATATCCCATGCGAAGTTTGCAGAGTCGGATAGTGAAGCGATTTTTGAATTTAGTGCGTAAGGAACCGAGACAAATCTTGTTCTTGGGAATGGGTCAGAGTTTCCAACTTTGACTTCAATCCAATACTGTTTGTTCCAGTCAAGATTTAATGGACTCAGAATACCGAGATAGACATTAATGAATCCACCTGTTGAGACAACTTGCTGTGATTCAACCCATACAGGTGAACCGCCAAATTGCTGTTCGTATAGTGCGAAATACATTTCGTGGGCACCATCTTCGATGATTTTCCCATTTTCGTAAGTGATACTTGCCTGATAATTCAGGATCTTGGGGATTTCTGCATTTGCATTGCTTACCAAAGCAATAAATGAGAATAATAGAATACCGAGAAGCAAAACCTTCTTCATTACTAATTACTCCTAGTTAGTTAAAAAAAATAAATTTTATATCCACAAATTTCATGTTATTTATCTATATATTAAGGATAATGTTATCTTACAATGATCATTAAATTACGATAAGTTTGCCCATTACCAGCACCAGTCATATTCATAGGGCTTAAATTAAGCTCGTACATGTATGAACCTGATGAAAGGTCTTTACCAAAATCATCGCGTGCGTCCCAATCAATATTTTTCTCGCCGGGTTGCTGCACTTCATCTGCAAGCACAGAAATAACGTTTCCGACAAGATCATATACTTTCAATGTTACGTGGCTTGTTGTTTCTACCGAATAGCGAATAGTAGTAGAATTATTCACAGGGTTGGGGTAGTTATTCAGCATGGAGCTGCTTATCGGCTGGTCTTCTACTCCAGTGGGGTCTTCGCCAAGCGGCACCCAAAAGCCCTGATTTACGTCATAACTGCTGGAATTCGAGATTGTCTGGATAGCAAGCTGTCCATAAATTCCTGATACTTCCATCGTGCCGTTCGTCGAACCGACCATTCCGCCGGAACCCATAACAGAGCGGATTTTCAAGTCTTGCGACTGAGCTCCGAGGGTCATTATCAATCCAAACAGCAGGATTAAGCTTAAACTTTTTCTCATAACAAAATTCTCCTTAGAAATTGTAACTATATTAATTAATAATTTATACTTTTCAATTTTCATAATTCTTTTAAAACACTGATATAATCAGCTTTTCCTTTATTTTCAAATAATCTTCAATAGCTTTATTAAGCAAAATACATGCCAACTTAAACACATAGTTTTATTTGATATTTATACTTTATACCAAACAAAACATTAGCGAAAATACAACTTTTCAAGGTAAAAATCAAAAAAGTTTTTTCCACATATACAAATTTTACGAATAATTTCTATTCATTATATATATTTACATACAAAAGCATTAATTTCTATCTTTCATTTCAGCAGTTTCTAACCTGCAATTTGATAATTTTGACTATATTAATAAAACCTCCATTATGAATATCTATACATAAATACTATATCACCATTCTTTCAGCCCTTTTGGGAAATCTGTCTTAATAAGCAGATTACTATATTTTTTTATATACTATTATTGATTTCTCAAGCTGTTTCATAACTTTTTTACTGAATTATGTAATAATCATAAATATAAAAATAACTTTGTTAATTATCATTTCCAAAAAATATTTATGACTTTGTTTTAACATTCTCTTATTTTTTGTAATTATTCAAGTATCTATCTGATTAACTATTTTATAACTTCTGATTTTTTTGTAATTTGTAACGTAAAATTATGTAACAATTGTCGTGCCATTTATTGTTATGACGTTTTTATGAGATTACAAACATTATTATCGCATTCAGCCAAATTATATGCATTGATGCTTAAGTCGCCGCAAGCTTCAGATGTCTTAG
>CAYQTZ010000204.1:0-5697 GCA_964420565.1 uncultured Hyphomicrobiales bacterium | reverse complement strand
TATTCAAAACCCGCTTCTGCCATTTTTTGTGATACTGCATCTCCGTTAGGATCAAGAGTGCCGATTTGAATTTCTTCAAGTATTTTAGCCAGTACCTGAGCTTTCCGCTGTTCGATATTGAGCGAGGATAAAAGTCTTACTT
Organism: uncultured Hyphomicrobiales bacterium; assembly: GCA_964420565.1. GTDB lineage: Bacteria > Bacteroidota > Ignavibacteria > Kapaibacteriales > UBA2268 > CAYQTZ01. The sequence continues at coordinate 5,555 of CAYQTZ010000204.1, read as the reverse complement.
TGGCAATCAATAGTTTTTCTTCAATCGGCTTGCTTAGGAAGTCATCAGCACCAGCCTCGATAGACTTGATCTGATTGGCAACATCATTAAGAGCGGTAACGATTACTACAGGGATATGTTTAGTTTCAGGATTATCTTTTAATCTTTTCACTGTTTCATAACCATCAAGCCGGGGCATCATAACGTCGAGTACAATTACGTCGGGGTGCCTTTGGTCAACTTTTTCAATGCATTCAATACCGTCATAAGCTTCTAAAGCTTCATAGCTATTGGATTCCAAATAGCGCCTAAGAAGCTTTGTCGTAATCTTGTTGTCGTCAACAACTAAAACAAAAGGTTTCGCCATAAAATATCAACTTTCTTAAATTCTATTAAAATTTTCTATACATTCAAATAAAAAATCAATTTTTAAATCAACACTTTCTGAGTAGCTTATAATAATGATTTTTTCTTAAATAAACAATAAGAGTATTTACTTATTATTCATTTTTTTTACTTAGAAAAATTTGTCATTTTTTGTTTATAACACCATTAGTAACTGTTATTTGCTTTGTACCCTCTACATTACTTGCTACAAAATTGAAAGTACCTACAGCTTTTGTGTCAGTAAGTGTTGTGAAATTGATACTGCCTGAACTATTAATACTATAACTCACTGGCGGAAGACCTGTACCTTGGTCGAACATAAATACACAGACAGCTTCTGGATAATCTAATCCTAACTCATAATTCTTTTTGAATTGTCCATCAGGATCTGTAAGAACTATTGACAGTATATGGCTTTTACCTTCGTGATCCATATTTGCCTGCAGAGTACGTATCACTTCTTCATCGCCTGGTACATTTGAATAGTAAACCGAAGCTGCCTCAAAGAGTAGATCAAATTCCCCTGTAATTGTACAGCTTAAAGGTGCGTCTGAATTGCTGCCATTATCAGTAGGGTCTGTAGTATTGTCGCTGCTACAGCTTATCAGTATAAATGATGAAACTAATACTGCAATTATTGTATTAAATAAAGTTTTCATTGTATTATCTCCTTTTATATATTTTGGAAAATCAAATTATTTCAATAGTGTTTTCTGGAAGCCATCCCACATTTCCGTTAGCAAGTTTTATTTTTATCCAGTCGCCTACCTTTTCCATTACCTCTACTTTGGTTCCTTCGTGCAGGATGAAAAGGTCTGTGCTTTCTATGTCTGGCGAACTTTTTATATAAACACTTTCAGAGAATATTATTGCACAATCCTTCGAGGTTTCTTCTGAATAATTTGTTTCAGCAAAGATAAATGATAATATTGCAAAAACAAAACTAAATATTGCTACAAGGAACGAAATCTTTTTTATTATAGTTGAGTATATAAACAAAAATCCTGCCAAACTAATAAAAAACAGCCATATGAAGCATATCATCACTATAGACCATGTGCCAGAGCTAAGCCAGTTCGCAAGATATTCCCACCATTGCTGATAAAAAAGCTTAGGGAGCGGTTCTATTTTGTCCAAAGTCTGCAAATTTGCTATTTTTAAATTGAATTTAATGTCTTCGTCTGAGGGATCAAGCCGGGCAGCTCTTTCATAGTTCAAAATTGCTTCAGGTATTTTCTTTAGCTTAAAATAAGCATTTCCGAGATTATAATATAACTCAGAAGCAATAAACCCATTTTCAATTATTTGATTATAATATTCTATAGATTTCAAATAGTTGCCATTTTGGTAAGCCTCATTTGCCTGCTCGAATGTTTCTTTAGTGATATCATTGCAATAAGATATTTCTGCAAAGAAAAAAAGCATAGTAATAATTATCAACAAGATTCTTTGTGTCGATTTCTTCATTTTATCGAACCCTCCATATCTGTAATCACAGAAGCGGCGTTATTATAAAGCTCTTCCTGGCTTAATTTCTCGGAGCTTGGAGCAAATCTGGCTCCTTCGCAATAATCTATTGTTTCAATAAGTTTTGTCAGTATTGATTCGGGGACTTTTGCATCTCTCAATCTTTCAATAGCTTTTTCGGTGGTTAGATCTGATATTGGTATTGAGAGTTTGTCGCTTACATAACCCCAGAGAGCTTTTGAAGTCTCTTCGTAAAATTTATTCTCATCTTTATTCATTAGATTTTTTGCTGATGATAGATGTTTTTTTGCAATTTTGTTAGCTTTTTTCTTTTTCATTAAAGCCAAATTACCAGTAAGTTCTGCCTGCTTCCTGCGATATGCAAAAAAGAATATGAATAGTAGGGCAGGAGTAATGTTCAACAGATAGAACCATCCCGAGCCATAGAACTTTTCCCCTGATTTTTTGAATTCATCAGGAGCAGATTTAATAAAGCGTATATCTTTGCCTAATAGCTGAACATCTTCCTTTCTCACTCCGTTGATCATTTGCGATTCTCCAGAACCGGATCCCTTTTCTACGTTTAGCTCAAATTCTTCGGAGCTTAGCACTTTGTATTCGTTGGAGTTAATATCAAAATATGCAAATTCTACGGGTTCTATTTTATATTTACCGGGGTTCCTTGGTAAAAGCAGATATTCAAAAGTTCGGCTTCCTGACATTCCGTTGCTTGTTGTCGAAATATTATCATTGATTTTCGGTTCGTAGCTCTCAATATCCTGAGGAAGATTCAGCGGCAGTGGCTGAATTAATTTCAGATTTCCTTTACCTGAAAGCTGAATTTTTAGAGTTACAGGGTCGTTGGTCTTAGTGTTCTGTTTGTCCATCCACGCTTTCATTGTAAAATCTCCGACAGCACCCTGAAACTCAGTGGGAGCATTTACCGGCAATGGTTTAACTGTAATAGTCGGCGAGCTGGTTTTTGCTTTATAAGGAAAATCTCTGTGGTTTCTGCCGAAAGGATCTCCGAAAAAGGGGTCATCAAAGAATCCCTGACGGCTTCTGCTTCTACTTTGGTTTTGTACAAGAAGTCGCACAACAAGCTCCACTTCCATTGGTTCAATCTTCAGTTTTCCGATCTGCTGTGGGAGCAATATTACTTTTTTCAGATCAGCTACTTTATAGACTTTGCCATTATATGTTTCTGTGCGGAAGCTCACCTGGCCAATATCAAGTTCTGTAGTCCAGAAGCCATTAAAAGAAGGCATATTAGGTGCGGAAAGATCTACAAGATTCAATTCTGGATTGATGTATAGTTTGTAAGTGGCAATAAATTGCTCGTTTTCATATACATCAGATTTACTTACATTTAATCTGATAAATGCGTTTTCGCTTATTATGTCATAAGCTTGCTGATCTAAGGATTTAGTATCTTCTGCATCGTTCTGCTGCTGAGATTGCTGTGCTGTGCCTTTTACTACCTGTAACTGGATTGGGTCAGTCCTGAGTTGCTTGCCGTCCACATTGATCGAAGCGGCACCTATTGTGAACTGTCCAATTTTATCGGCTTTCAATAAATAAGTATATGAAACAGAACTTGACATATTTCCGTTTATTATTTGTGTGCTGTGGGAGGTACTTGGACCCGTCAATACAGTAAAACCTTTAAAACCCGGAGCTTTAAAACCTTTACCCTGAGCATTCTCTAAGGTAAATGTAACCTGAAATGTCTGTCCTTGGCTTACCTGACTGCGATTTAAAGTAGTATAGAACTTCTGAGCCGAGACGTAAACCGGCAACAATAAGAATAAAATAAAAATTGTGATTATTGATTTTTTCATAGCTATTCAATTGATGAATAATATTAGTAATTTTACCATTTTTTGCCTGTTTTTGCGGCACCTTTTTGCTTTTGTTTTTTCAGCTGTTCCTGTAATTTTTTCTCTTCGTTAGAAAGTGCCTGAAGTATTCTCTCGGCATCTTCTTTGGAGATTTTCACGTCCTGCTGTTGCTGTTGCTGACCATCCTTTTTTTCTTGGTCCTGCTGTTGCTGATCCTGCTGATTTTTCTGTTGATCATCTTTGTTCTGATCATCTTTGTCATTCTGTTGATTTTGCTTATCTTTTTCTTGCTGATCATTTTTATCCTGATCCTGCTGATCCTGATCCTGATCCTGATCTTGTTGTTGCTGTTGCTGAATTAGCTTCTTTCGGGCATATTCCAAATTATATTTAGTGTCCATATCATTAGGATTATTGCGTAGAGCTTTTTTGTAAGCATCTATGCTTTCTTTATATTTGCTCTCCTGAAAGTAAGAATTTCCAAGATTATGATAGGCGGCAGCGAGTTCCTCTTCGCTTAGGTCCTGATCAGCAATATCTCGGAATTTTTGTGTAGCCTGATCGTATTTTTCCTGTTTATAAAGAGCATCTCCCAGATTGAAAATACTTCTGAATGTATGCTCTATGTCCTGCATGGATTTCAGGTACTGGATTTCGGCTTCATCATATTTCTTTTCCTGATAAAGTTTATTCCCTTCCCGTAAGTTTTCCTTATAATCCTGCGAAAAAAGTATAATAGGAATAAAAAACATCAAAACATAAAACATCTTTTCCATTACTTTTTCTCCTCAAAAAGATTCAACGAAGCTAAATATTTGTTCTTCCTGACAGATAATATATTCTCTATAACTAATAATAAAAAAGCCCCGGCTAAAAGATATTGAAATCTGTCTTCGTAATCGGCATAGCGTTTAGATTCAAATTCTTTCTTGTCCATTTTAGAAATCTCTTCTAAAAGCTCCGACAGATTGGGATCGCTTTCTCCAGAACGGATGAATTTGCCATTACCAGCTAATGCTATTTCCTCCAGCATCTGAGCATCCAGTTTAGTAATTATAGTACTACCATCGTCTTTCTCCAGAAAGCCTGTCCTTTGTCCGTTTTTGTAAATGGGAATAGGCCCGCCCTCTAAGGTTCCCATGCCAACAGTATAAATCACAAATCCGCTTTCTGCGGCTTCACTTGCCATTGAATATGCATCATCTTCATGGTTTTCGCCATCGGTAATCACTATCAAAGCTCTCCTTTTATCGTCCTCAGATATGAACTTGTCCATAGCAAGTTCAATGGCAGCTCCGATAGCCGTGCCTTGAGTTTCTATAATGTCAGGATTAATAGTGCTCAAAAATAGCTTAGCGGCAGAATAATCCGTAGTCATGGGTAGCTGTACAAAAGCATTACCTGCAAAAACTATCAGCCCTATGCGGTCGCCTTTTAAATTATCAATAAGTCGCGAAACTGATCTTTTGGCTCTTTCTAATCTGTTGGGCTTGATATCCTCGGCAAGCATACTGTTAGAAACATCAAGAGCAATTATTACATCTACTCCCTCTCGCTTGACTTCCACTAATTTAGAACCTATCTGAGGATTGGCTATAGCAAATATCAGAAATGCTATTGCAAGCATTCGTAGCACGAATTTTACAGAAGGCTTATATTTTGACACATCTGGATGCAGTGCAGATACTAAAGTCGGATCGCCAAAACGCTCTAACTGCTTCAATCTGTTACGGCGAACCATGTAAAAAATCATAATAAACACAGGAATAAGTATTAACCCCCATAAATACTCTACATTTTCAAATCTGAAGATATCCATATTCTTACTTAATCCGACACTTGTTAAAATAAAAATGACCCAATATATTACTATTAGACTTT
>CAYQTZ010000203.1:0-5716 GCA_964420565.1 uncultured Hyphomicrobiales bacterium | reverse complement strand
AAAAATATAAGCCCTTCCGGTGGTTATCATCGGAAGGGCTTTTTTGTTGGTAGGAAAATTAGATTTTGAATGGTTAGAGATATTTAGTAAATTAACTCATACTTGTATAATAATTATATTGAGTAACATGAAGAAAAAAGTATTGATTGCGGGTGGAAGCGGCTTGATTGGCTCTGCTATAACTAATGAATTAAAGAAAAAGGATTATGATGTTATTTTGATATCGAGAACTAAAAGAAATGCTGACCCGAAAAATAATATTATAAAAACAATAACATGGGATAATATTGAGTCTGAAGATCTTGAAAAATCTGTTGCCTTGATCAATCTGGCAGGTGCTTCAATAGCTGGGAAAAGATGGACAGATGAATATAAAAAAGTAATTATTGATAGTAGAGTTCAGACAACCAGAAAGATAGTCGGATTGATCATTGGAACTAAAAACCCTCCTCAAGTTTATATTAATGCTTCTGCTGTTGGTATATACGGAGACAGGGGAGAGGAGATTATTACTGAAGATGCTACTTCTGGCAGCGGTTTCCTTGCTGTAGTATGCAGGAAATGGGAGAATGAGGCAAAATTGGCAGATGGTAAAACCAGGACAGTAATATCGAGAATAGGGGTTGTGCTGGATAAAAATGAAGGTGCTTTGGCAAAAATGATGTTGCCATTTAAGATGTACGTAGGTGGACCGCTTGGTTCTGGTAGCCAGTATCTGTCATGGATACATATTGATGAAATTGCAAAATTATTTGTTTATGCAATAGAAAATGATACTTTAAGAGGGGAGATAAATTTTGTTTCGCCAAATTCTGTAACAATGAATGAATTTGCAAAGACAATTGGTATAGTTATGAACCGCCCGGCATTTATGAAAGTTCCTGAATTTGCACTAAAAATAATGCTGGGAGAGCAAGCTGAAATGCTAACAAACAGCCAGAGAGTGAAACCGAAAAAATTGCTTAATTCAGGTTATAAGTTTGAATTTCCTGATTTATCTGCGGCTTTAGAGAATATTATAAAGCAATAGTATTGATTGGAAATTTCTCTCCCAAAAATAAAATTGACTTAGTAATACATTAAAGCAAATAGCCTAATAAGCCAGCATCTATACTATATTAGATGCTATTGATGACTTTTTCCAACTTAGCTTTAATAGCTCCAGCAATATCAGCGAGTGCAGGATTATTGATTCCCTGCATAGAAGCTATTGGGTTTACAGCAGCTATTTCAACTTTGCCGGGGTTTATTTCCTGTACAATTACGTTGCAAGGTAGCATGGTGCCTACTTTGTCCTCTTGTTGCAATGCTTTGTATGCAAAAGATGGATTGCAGGCGCCGAGTATTCTGTATTTTTTGAAATCTACGTCAAGTTTTTTCTTCATTGTAGCGGTAACGTCTATTTCAGTAAGTACACCAAATTGTTCTTTCTTTAATTCTTCGGTTACTTTTTCGATTGCCTCTTCGAAGCTGCCTTCGAAGATTGTGTTGTAATAATATTTATCCGACATATTTAATCCTTTATTTTAGTTAAACATTTATTAAATCCTCGCCATCGGGACTGTAAATATGAAATACAGAATGATAGAAAAGTGATTCATCCTTATTATAAAAGGGTCCCGGGCTTAATACAATATCATTTATTCTCATATTTTTAAATTTCCCTCGGGAAACATGCAAATCCTCACCGGCTTTGTAAACAAAAAGTAAATCCTTACCTAATTTCTTTTTGAGATTAATTAAAATCTCTTTTTGCAGGACACGGTCAGAGACTTTTTTGCTTAGTTCCGTAGTCTTTTTAGCATTAACGAGATCAATAAATAGTTTATTGTAAAGATGCAGAAGTTGATTGGAAGAATTTTCTGCTAATGAAAGCCCCATTAGTTGGTTGTCTTTTTTTACGTGAATTACAATTTCTTTGCTTTCTACGCTGGCAACTTTACCTATTACCATGGATATTCCTTCGTGCGTTTGATATACAGCAAAACACTTTTCGCCTATGTGCCTTGAGATTATTTCCAATATCTTTGGTGATATTACAGCCATCTGATACCTTGATCTATAAACAAAATATTATATCTGTATAATAAAAATATATGAATATCAGTAATAAAAAACAAGTAAGCTTTACAAAAAAGCTCTAAACATTTATTAGGTCGTCTCCCTCTGAATTGTAAATATGCAACACTGTAGTGTATGGCAAGCTAATATCTTCCTTGTTCTTTAGCTCTGAATAAATAAGAATATCGCTGATACGCATATTTTTAAATTTGCCATAATGGATTTCAAAACCATCATATGTAAGGCATATATATGCTAAGCATTTTCCCATATTGAATTTTAGATTTTTAACGATTGTTTTCTGGAGTTCAGAGTTCATTATTTTTCTGCCCATACTATCTGTTACTTTTGCTTTTAGCAGGTCTATATTTTTTTTATTATATACGTTAAGCAGAGTGCGTGGGTATCCAGCTTCAAAATAGATGTTGTCCTTGATCAATCCTGATTTTTCTCGAACACGTATATGCTCTTCGTCAACATCCAGCAACACACCTTCCTCAAGATATATTTTCTCATTATATAAATATATGAAAAATATTTCTTCACCTATGTGTCTTTTTAATATCTCGTATATCTTAACTAATAACGCATGCATTGCTTAACCTTCTCTTAAATTTGAAGAAAAAATTAAAAAAATTACTATTACTATTTCAAATTTAAAAGATAGATAAATAATTTTAAAAATAAAAACGAAATTTCACTTTAATTAATTAATTTTAATAAATCTATTGATATTTGTCCAGTATTTTTCATTTCTTAATTTATTTTAATTCTGTTAGTTTGCAAGCTCATTTTTTGTTTTCTAAATTATTTACTAATTTACAGTTAGATTGGTAAGTATAATAATCAAAACAATCTTTGAATATGGAAAAAAAAAGAGCTGAATTTATGGTAAGTGGAGTAGTGCAGGGAGTGGGCTACCGCTATTTTGTGTACAGAAATGCAAAAACTTTAGGACTAAATGGATTTGCCCGCAATCTGCCGGACGGCAGGGTGCAGGTAGTAGTAGAGGGTGATGAAAAGAACATTAACGAGCTACATAAAATTCTAAAAAAGGGTCCTTCGTTTTCTCGGGTTGATAAAGTTCATTTTGCTTACCATGAACTTAGAAGCGATTTTTCGAGTTTTGATATATATTAAGTTCAATGGCTCAAAGAATAAAATATCGTGCATTTTCATTAATATTTCTTTTTTTATTTATATTTTCCCAGAATATTCTTAAATCGAAAGATACCGATAGCATTGTAAGTTTCAATTTGGATTCTTATGGCGATTTAAGGCCTAAGGTTGCTTTGGTGCTTAGTGGCGGTGGTGCGAGAGGATTAGCTCAGATAGGTGTTCTAAAGGAATTAGAGAGAGCAGACATACCAATTGATTATATAGTCGGAACGAGTATGGGAGCTATTATCGGAGGATTGTATTCTGTAGGATATACTGCCGAAGAGCTTGATTCGATAGTAACTAAAGCTGACTGGGATAATGTGCTTTCCATACAAAGAGAGATTGATCGTAAGGATATCTTTTTAGAGCAAAAATATATTTACGACAGAAGTCTTCTTTTACTTAGATTCAGTAATTTCAAGCTGTTAGTGCCAGAGGGGCTGATAGTAGGCATCAGATTTCAGCAATTTTTGCAAAAACTTTTATGGGAAGGTATTTATAAACCTTTTGGAAGTTTTGATAATTTGAAATACGCATTCAGGCCCGTTGCTACGGAACTTGTAAGCGGGAAATCTGTTGCATTCAAAAGAGGGAATTTGGTCAATTCAATTATTGCAAGCGCTACTGTGCCGCTTAGGAATTCGCCTATCAGGATAGATTCCTCTATATATCTGGATGGTGGGTTGAAAGCTAATTTGCCTGTCGATATGGCTGAAGAGTTCTCACCAGATATTATTATTGCTATAAATACTGTATCGCCGCTATTCTCTGCTGATGAATTAAATACTCCTTGGAATTTGGCTGATCAGGTGCTTTCTATTATGATGAAACATTTCAGCGATGCTTCTAAGAAAAAAACTGATATTTTGATTGAGCCCGTTATTGGTAGTATTGCTAACAGGGACTTTGATCTGTCAAATGTTCTTATTCAAAGTGGCCGTGCTGCCGGCATGGACCATATACCCTCAATCAAACATATTATTAGTTTGAAAACAGATAGTTTGCTACGCAAGGATCTTTCTCAAAGTGTGTCTAACTCAGAGCAGATATTGAATATCAAAAAAATAAATCTGCAGAATTTCGATTCCGTAGATTCATCGCTTATTTACTATAAAATTATATATGATGATCATGGTTTACTTTCTATTCCATTTTTGATGCGTGATAAATCAAAATATCGTTGCTTTTCTTATACTACCATTAATGCTGATTCTGTAATTATCAGGGCTGAATTGAATAAAGCTATTATTAAGCAAGTTAAGTATGTTAACCCTAACCCTGATTTAATTAAAAAAGAAATAGCTGATATCGATTCTTCGTTTTTAAACAAACGAATTACTGATGAATTATTAGCTGATTTCAAAGAATCTATATTGAGGATATATCATAAGCATGGTTTTTTATTTTCTAATGTAAATAGTATTATAATCGAAGATTTAGATGATACTGGGGATAAAGTATTATTCATAAATATTGATATAGGACAGGTCAAAGATATAAAGCTTACTGGCAATTCAACAAGCGATTTTATAATCAACAGGGAGCTTAAATTCGAAATTGGCGATACTTTGCAAGTATCTACTTTAATGGAGTCGTGGAATAATCTTTCAAGTATTGAATTATTTAAAAATGTAGAGTTTGATTTTTATGAATATGGTGATTATTGCGGGATAGATGTTAATATTGATGTAGAGGAAATGGGCGACCAGATACTAAGCGTTGGAGCCAGAGTTGATAACGAACGAAATGGTCAGATTGGTCTGGATTTTCTTCAAATTAATCTCTTTAATTTTGGTACAAGGTTCAATCTCAGGTTCACTGGTGGTTCAAGAAATCAATCCATTTCAGCAGCTCTTGAGCAAACCCGCATTATGAATTCGATGATAACATTCGGACTTAAATCTTATTATAATAATTATGATATTTTTAAATATAGAAGAATGCCAAAAGATGATAACCAAGCCGAAATATATGAATACAAGCGGATTGGTGAACAAACTATGGAAATGTATGGTATAAATGCTTCGTTAGGTACACAAATTGAAAGAAAGGGCTTGCTTTCTTTGCAATTCAGGTTTGAAAGGCAGAGATCTTTCGATGCTGACAGTGCCTTGAGTTTGGAGTTTTATTCTATAAATACTATGAAAATTGGAACTATCTTTGATTCTGAAAACGAATATGATTTTCCTACAAGCGGCAGATTGATAGAAATATATTTAGAAACGACTACTTTGCAGACTCCCGATGGGGTTGGTTTCTCCAAAGCGAGCTTTTTTTATAGAGCAAATAATTCTATTGGTCCTCATACTTTTAGACCTACTTTCCTTTTTGGGTATGCCGATGAGACTTTGCCATACCCTGAGTTTTTCAGTATCGGAGGCCAGGATGATTTTTATGGATTATTTGAGAATGCTGAGATGGGCAGGCAAATTATCAAAGGTTCGTTTGAATATCGGCTGAAGACCCCCTTTCAGATATTTTTTGATACTTATTT
>CAYQTZ010000202.1:2643-5722 GCA_964420565.1 uncultured Hyphomicrobiales bacterium | reverse complement strand
TATCGCCGGAACACAGAGTGAAAATGTTACGACTCGCTATCGAAGGTAATCCATACTTTGATATTGATCTTTTTGAAATTGAGCAGAAGGGAGTTTCTTATACTTACGATACTGTTGTGCATTTTCAGAATAGATTCCCCGATTATGAGCTGAATTTATTAATTGGCACAGACCAGGCAATGAGCTTTACTGAGTGGAGAAATTGGGAGAGAATACTAAGCAAAGTGCAGTTATGTATTGCCGCCAGACCCGGCAGCTATGATGCTGGAGAAAAAGAGAGAATAAGCAATAAGCTAACTATAAATGGCAAAAAGCCTTTGTGGCTTGACGCTCCTTTGCTTGAAATATCATCATCTAACATCAGGGGAATGGTTGCTTCCGGCAAATCTATTCGCTATCTCGTGCCTGAAAAGGTAAGAGATTATATAGCCGTGAAAGAGTTGTATTCTGAATGATCTATAGTTTTTGAATGCTTTTTATCCTCGCTAAAACTGGTGGATGCGAATAATTGACAGCTACATAGAAAGGATGAGGTGTAAGATTAGAGAGATTATGCTCTGATAGTTTTTTCAGAGCATTTATCATATCATTTTTGTCCTTAATAGTTTTTGCTGCGAATTCATCTGCCTGGTATTCATTTTTTCTGGAGTGAGCATTCATAGCAAGGGAGAGTATCATCTCTATGGGTGAGTATAGCATACCGAAGAATATCAATCCTGTGTAAACAGACATATTTTCTACATAAAATGCCTCGAAAAGACCTTGCTGGGTAAGGAAAAGAGACAGCAGATAGAGTATAATCCCTGTATGAACAATACCGATAATAATCCCTTGTAAAATATGTTTCTTTTTATAATGTCCGATTTCGTGAGCAAGTATCGCTACAAGCTCTGCCGTTGTATGATTGTCAATTAGAGTATCGAAAAGGGCTATTCGTTTATTTTTGCCGAACCCTGTAAAGAAAGCATTTGATTTTGAAGATCTTTTTGAGCCGTCCATCACGAAAATGTTTTTAAGAGAAAAGTCGATACGCTCTGCATAATCGAAGATTGCGTCTTTCAGCTCGCCATCTTCTAATGGTTTGAATTTGTTGAATAGCGGCATTATCCATCGAGGTGCAACAAACTGAATAATTAGCGAAAAGAATACAACTGCTCCCCATCCATAAAGCCATGCCATATCCCCAAAGTATTGTAATATATATAGTATCCCATAAAGCAAAGGAAAGCCGAGAACTATATTTAGCAGTAGTGCTTTGAGTATATCCATTATAAAAGTCTTGACAGTTGTCTTGTTGAAGCCATATTTTTCTTCGATCACGAAAGTGCTGTAAATAGAAAATGGCAATGAGAGTGCAGAGTTTGCCAGAATCAATCCTCCGAGATAAGCCACTCCTCTGAGTATATCGTCTTTTATCCAATCACGCATGATCAGGTCGAGCCAGTTGAATCCACCGGAGAACCAGAAAACAAGAAGTATCACCAGAGAGAAGCTGGATGTAATAAATCCGAATCGGGTATTTTCTTTTAAATACTCCTGGGATTTTTTGTACTTTTCGCTGCTATAAACGGATTTGAATTCTGGGGGGATTTCAGTGCTCAAATTTTTAATATTTAAATAATCGGATATTATGTCAAGTAAAAAACCGATTATCAAAGTAGCGATTATAATAATGGAGTATGTGTTCATGGGAGATGTAAAATATTGTTAAACAATTTATTTTATAACTCAAATAGTTAAACTTAGATGATCTTAGCGACTCAAATGCACATCTATTAATATTAAATTTTCAGTATATTTAGTAGCTTACTTAGTTGTAATGCCATAATACTCGAGCAGGTCATAGGTAATGAGTAATCTGTCAGTCATAAATTTGTCTAATGGCTCTTTTCGTTCTATATTCAATGCAAAGATGTAGGTATTATCTATTGTTTCCACCCAGCCGACGTACCAGCCGACTTCTTTGGCTGTGCCAGTTTTTGCATATATCCTATAGTATTCATTATTTTCTCTTAGCATAATTTCTTTTACAGTATTCATCGTCTTTTCAGAGAATGGAAGTTCGTTTTTGTAAAGTTTTGTTAAGAATTCAATTTGCTCTTCCTGCGAAATTTTCAGTTCATCGTTAAGCCAGAATTCGTCTATGCTTCCGCTAATGTTTTTATTGCCATAGTCAATTTTATTGATGTATTCTTTCATTCTTTCTTCACCAATCCTGCGGGCTAATTCCTGATAATACCATACAACTGAAAACTCAATAGCCGAGCTGAGCGTGTGGTCTCTGTTCCAATCGGGATAGTGCCTTTTTATACCGTCCCATTTCAAAGTAAAATCTTTATCTGTGGCAACACCGGTCTCAATAGCGATCAGTGAATTTGGTATTTTAAATGTCGAGGCGGGGGAGAATCTCTCGGAGCAGCGGTCTTTATTATAATACTTCTTTTCGTTTGTTTTCATATCGAGCATGACGAAAGAGCCGTTATATCCATATTTTTCGAAGATTGATTCTACTTCGGGAATTTCCAGATTCAGTCCATCAATAGCGATTTTCTTTTCTTCAGTGATCTGCTCTTCTGATTTTTTTGAGCAGGAAAGCGTTAAAAGCATTGCTGCAAGTAGTATGAAATACCTCATTTTATTCTCTGTTTATTGATAAAATAATTTCTATCTGCATTTAATAATATTTGTTTTAATAGCAGGTGCATCAAAAATGATCGAGGGATGCTCGGTATAAGAAGTGATAAACCATAGATTATCTTTTAGCTCTGTTGTAAATGTAAAGGATTTTAGGTAGTCAAATTCTACATCAACTTTGATTTTTGCATCAGTGAGCGAATCAGTTTTTACGTTAGTGATTGGTTTGTTCCCGATGACACGTGAAAATCTTTCGATTTCCTCGAATCGGGAGTATTTGTCTTCGCCTAACATCGGGAGACCATTCATATCGCTAAGTAATTGTGTAACGGCATATACGTTATTACTGTCGAGCCCTGCTTTGAACATAAATGCAGAGCCGACTGCGGATTCCTGGTTGACGGGAACTTTTACAATAGCTTCTTTACCGATAGTAAATATCTCA
>CAYQTZ010000202.1:0-2633 GCA_964420565.1 uncultured Hyphomicrobiales bacterium | reverse complement strand
CCTGTGAGTGAAAAAAGGATCGTTATGAATGCCAGATATTTCATTTTTGCATAAAATAGTTAGTAATATCAATCGCTGTTTCTAAGAACGGCGTTGTTTTTTCCATCGGATGACTAATGCCGAAAGTATGGCCCGTATTTTCAATTATATTATAAAATAAATTCTTACCTTCATAGACTTCAGCCAACTCCTCAGATTCTGCAGGCCGGACTGTAATGTCTTCTTTACCATGTACGATCAGCATTGGTATATCTAATGTATTAACGGCACTTGGCAGATTATATTTTTCAATATTATTTTCTATGTCTTCGAGGAAATCGAGACCCATGCTTAGATCAATGCCTGTTCTGCCGTCCTTGAATTTCATTTTGCCATTTTTTCTCCATATCTCTTTTTGGTGGGGTGAGTATCTGTCAATTTTTGATATCGGAGCCCACAAAGCGACCTTGTTAATATTACTGTTTTCGGCGGCAATCAAGATTGATATAGCCGCACCGAGTGAATGCCCTAAAAGGTATATATCTCCATTCCATTTTTGCCTTACATTATCAGGAAGGAAATCCTTTCCGCTAAGTGATGAGAGTATCTTTTTAAGGTCATCAATCTGAGTGGATATGGTATTTTTCTCGAACATTTCGGGTTGGTCGTAAGTGTCGTTATCGTTGCTTACGCCGTTCATTGAGAAGTTATAGCAAAGAGTAATATAGCCAAGGTCGGCAAAAACAGTAGAGATATAAGGGAAGAAGCCCCAATCTTTGAATGCTTTGAAGCCGTGAGAAATAATGAGTAAAGCAGATCGGTCTTTGCCAGCTTTCCAGCGTAGATTGCAGTTTATTGGATGTCCGCTATCGCTTTCTATTGATATGTTGATTTGGTCTATGCTCATTCTTTTTCAGTCAGTTGATATTTAGTCATCCGATGACTTTCTAAATAATTTGTATTTCAGACACATAACAAAAATAATATTTTTACCTTGTGTTCCAAAATTAAATATTTACGACTTATTAGACAGCCAGTGTTTAATTAATAAAATGTTATCTTCAATTATTACAAAAAATTAATTTGTATATATATATATATATATTGCATTAGTAAGATAAATGAAAAAAATATTTATTTTTGTTAGAAACTTGAAAGGCAATTCAATGAAATATTCATTAATTTCAATCATAATAGTCTGTTTAATAACAATGAGCTGCTCTGATAACTCAACAAGTTATAAAAACCCATTAGGTAATTTGAATATATACCTCGGAAATGACACTTCATTGACTTTTGCTGATATAGTTGGAAACTATGATACTACTGATGTTATTGGCTTAATAACTTTAAAAAATGAATATGAAGATTTTTATTTGTTTCAAAGTTCTAATCCAATATTTTATGATGTAAATAATGCAAGAGCATACTTTTTTGATCCCGATGACCAAGCTACAATGAGGGAATGTGCTGGTATTTATGTAAATAATTTGCAATTGCACGAACTTCACACAGGATCAAAAAACTATATTACTTCTGGTGATGTTGATGAAGGTACGGGCTTAGTTCTTAATTTTGGTAGTGGATATAATAATATTAAAATTGATTCAAACCAGTATATCCCTTCTGTTGATACAAATATTTCTTTTTCATCTAAAATCAGAATTACTAATTTGGATAGGGGCGATTCAGTAAATAAAAATAATAACATAACGGTAAATTGGTCAGGAAATTCTACTGGCTACGTAGGTTTATCAATTATAACAGTTGTCGATTCTTCTCTTTCAAACATCAACATTGGTCATGCTTTGCTTTCTAACTCAGGTTCATTTACATTAACATCTTCAGTTTTAGATGAGTTCCCTGATGGACCGCATGATTTGATTCTTGTTAGATATGAGCCAAAATTCATAACTTTAAGCAATGGCCAAAAGATATCTGTAATTGGCGAAACAACACATAAAATCACTATATTCTTTTATTAGTATCTATGTTTGGGAATACGTACTTTAGAAAGTCATCCGATGACTGCCAGTCATCGGATGACTAAAAAAACAATACTTTTGAGACAGCCTCCTTGGGCTGTTTCCAATATAATTACTACTCACCATCATATACTCAAACCCTTTAGCTTGGTCTTCATCTTCATAATGCGTTCATAAGATTCATCTATGCGATCTTTGCTTATCTCACCATTTTCAACTTGTGCTTTGATTATAGCTATAGCTTTTGATGCAATCTCTTCGTCATAGATCAGATTATTACCAAAGACAATTATATCCACACCTGCATTGATCGAGAGCATTAATGCCTGCTCCAGACCATAGAAGTCCGTGATTGCTTTCATGTTCATATCATCTGATATAACAACGCCCTGATAGCCGAGCTGCTCTCTGAGTATCCCTGTTATTACATTTTTAGATAGAGTGGCAGGGTAGTTGGCGTCCCAATTGGAATTGAATATGTGGGCAGTCATTATGAAATCTACGGCACCGGCATTGATTATGTTCTGATATGGAATAAGCTCAACGGCAGACCATGTATTCGTAACGTCAACGAAACCCTGATGCGAGTCAGATGTAGAGCTACCGTGCCCTGGAAAATGCTTTAATGTAGATAATATATCTGAGTTATGAAGTTTTTCGATCACTATC
>CAYQTZ010000201.1:0-5742 GCA_964420565.1 uncultured Hyphomicrobiales bacterium | reverse complement strand
TTGCCGATTTTGGGGGCTGTAACACAGTCTCATAAGGGAGGGTCGGGGTGGGATCAATAATGTGATTTTAAAATCGCTTCTAAGTGTTCGTTATCTCCCTGCTATACTCGGAAATTTGTAAGTATATTTTCTATTGTACATCTAAAGTAAACGACAGAAAGAAGTTCCTGCCTGGAGCAAATATCCGCATTGCATCGCTGCCTTGCACAGAGCGACTGAGATGCTCATAGTAGTTTTTATCAAATATATTCATAACCCCAGTGCTGATTTTTAAAATTTTAAGCAAGCGGTAACTCAGTTTAAAATCAAGAAGCTCGAAAGCAGGAGTTTTTGTCTCGCCATATTCTTTGGATGTTCTAACTTGCTCGGCAACACTACGGAAAGCCAGCTCGGGCTGCAATTTTTTATTAAAATAGCCGCCTATAAGTATAAACCTAACATCAAATGGTGCTATTTCTGGTAATGGTTCATTTAGCTCAAGGTTCTGTCCATAAGTATATGCCATAGCTATTTGTAACTTTATTTTGGCTAAAAGATTCTGCGTCCAGTTTATCTCAAATCCGGCTTTTACTGCCTGTCCAATATTAGTATATTGTCTTACTCCCGGGCTGGCTGGTAAGCTTGGAGTAAGAGTAGTATCGATTTTCGAAGATATATAATCCTGTAAATATGCAGCGAAGAGGTCAATGTTTATTACTCCGCCAGCTCTTTTCCACTCGAAAGTGAGATCTATCTGATTGTTTATCTCCGGTTTTATTTGTGGATTTCCTAACATTTCGTAAGGATCAAGTCCAACGGGGAAATAATTGATGAATCGTTCGGTCATACTGCCGCTCCTTGTCGCTCTGCCAAGCCACAGACCAAGATTGATATTATTGCCCACATTTCGAATACCACCGATACTTATCGAAGTGTTGATCTGCATTTCATTAGTATTATCATAAATTTTTTTAAATTCATTATCAGGATTAGATATGTCAGAGTTATTTACATCAAATCTTCCAGCGAATATCAAATGGTATTTCTCAGTATTTATATGATATTCTGCAAATAATCCGGCTTTCATTATTTCGCCATTTTGCCATACATTATCAAATAAGGTTTTTCCAGCATTTGGTCCCATTAAAAAGGTACGTGTTCTTGTGCCGTCAGCATTTTCATATCTAAAATCCAATCCTGCATAGAGTTTGTTCTTGGGAAAATGCCAGATTGTTTCTGATCGCCCACCCAAGTTCAAAGTCTTGGCATCGGTTTCGGCGTTTACTGCTCTTGGTACTATTATTTTCATGCTGTTATCCATGAAATGATCAACGAACGAACCATAAACAGTGGTATTCCACGAACTAAGATAGCCAGTGCGAAATTCCATTTTGTTGTCAAGATTTAGCAGCCAAGTATCATCACTAATCAAATCCATAGGTAGGGCAGGGAAGTCAGAATCGCGGGCAATATTTCTGGTTGCCGATATGCTTAAAAGATGAGCTTCTGAAAAACGAATAGCAAGATTAGCACCAAAGCTGGCTCTAAGGAAATCTGCAGGCACTGTGTTGCCATTGCCTGTAGTATAATCTTTGCCCTGGGACCATGAGGCGAATAATCCAAAATCATATCTGCTGTTGCTGAAACCAAGCAAACCCTCGCTGCGGAATATGTTTCCGTTGTTATCATATCCACTTGAAAGTCTTCCATAAGTTTTAAATTTGTCTGGAAATTCTGATATTGAGGATACATAGTTTATTGTACCTCCGAAACTACTGCCATATCTTAAAGCATGGGGTCCTTTCAGTATCTCGATTCTATCTATCATATTTGGAGCTACCTGACTTGTAGCGGGATCCATACGATTCGGGCATGCAGCAGATGAATGCTGAGAACCGTTGATAACTACATTTAGCTGGTCGTATTTGAAGCCTCGAAGCACTGGATCGAAGCCGTAGTTACCACCTTTCCGTATGGTGCTTATTACGGGAGTATTGTTAAGAATTGCCCCGCCGTCATGCGACATTTTATCCTGATGATCTAAGCTAATTTCCTGCTTCTCTTGTGATTTTGGTCTTAGTGCGATTACAGTAACAGGGTAAATATTCACATCTCTGCTTTCTAAAATCAACTTCCCGGATCTAATAGCTTCTGATAGTCGTGCGCCAGATATTTTTTTTGAACCATAGCTGACGTGGGATAGCTGCAAAGTGTTACCTGTTTTATATTGGAAGTGTATATACCCATTTTCATCAGATTTGCCAGTTTGGCCGTTGTATTTAAAAGTAGCAAACGTAATATGAGTAAGATCATTTTTGTCAATTAATTGTATTTTAATTTCTTCAGATGCAGAAGCTGTAGCTGACAATAATAAAACGAGAATCATTAACCGGACATACATTACTATTCCACCCTAAAAACATTAAACATAAAGAATATATCTAATCATCATTCTAACTGAGCTTATTGGTCTGTTTTGAGTCAAAAATATTTTTAATGATCAAAAGCAATTTTTAGTTTAGCCATACCCATAGAAATAACGGACTGCAAAATATCTAATACAACAAATATACTTGTTCTAAAACATATATATTAAGACCGTTGTAAAAATTAAGAATAAAACACGAAAACAATCCCTCCCTCTTAAAAAGTGAGAGGTTATATTGTTGTATCCCAGTTAGATACGATGTTGTTATATTATTCAAAATAGCAATATTTTGACATTTATTATTTTTGCATAGGTCTTAAATCATTATCTAAGCTTCGTCATATTCTACGTATTCAAGAACTTTTGAAATACCTGCTCCGTGCCTTAGTATCTCGAAGTGATCATCGTCAGTCATATCTATTAGTGTAGATTCGCCAAGGAAATCATAAGTTTCGGAGCGTACAGCTATATCCACTAATGGAGCTAAAGCATCAACGAGATCCTCAGGATTCAGGAAGAAATCGTCTTCCGAACGTTTGGCACTGATAGAAATAATTGGTTTCCCTACGTGCTTAAGCAACAAAACGGCAAGATCATTATCGGGCACTCTAATGCCGGCAGTGCTTCTTTTGGGGTTTTGTGCAAACTTAGGAACTTCTTTCGTTGCAGGTAAGATAAATGTATAGGGTCCTGGTATCAAACCTCTAATAGTTTTATATGCCTTATTAGTAACCTTTGCAAATTGAGAAATATTGGATAATGACTCACATAAAAAGGTTAATGGCTTATGTTGGGGCAGTTTGCGTATCCGTCTCAGTCTGCTTATTGCTTCTCTGTTAGAGAGCTCACATCCCAAAGTAAACCCTGTGTCGGTTGGATATAAAATTACAGCCCCGTCTTTGACTGCTTCTGCAACTTTGTCGATTTTACGCAATTCTGGTGTCTTCGAATGGATAGTTAAGATTGTAGTTGCCATTAATCACCTCTCGTATAAAAGTGAATTTTCAATAATTGACATACCTATAATATATGCTTTTCTGTCAGAAAGCAAAATATTTTTTTTGTTTTGAGCAAAATAATTATTGAATTCTGATTTTTTGTCCTATTTTTAGTCGATTTGGATTAATACTTGTATTCTTGTTTTTTAATGCATTCACACTGACGCCAAATTTTCTTGCTATGGATGATAATGTATCTCCACTGCGTACATGGTAGTATTTAGTTTGTGCATAGGATCCAGATTTGCCGGGGTATATCACAAGGCGAGTTCCGTAAAATATTTTCGACCCTTTTACTTTGCCAGGGTTCCAATTTCGTATATTGGAGACAGACACACCGTATTTGTCGGCTATACTGCTAATAGCTTCGCCGCGGCGAACCTTATGATACACTTTTTTTGTATTCGCAGATGAATTTTGCGAACTGGTGTTAGTTTTGGAAGCTACATCGGAAATTGATTTGTTCGTAGTAATTTTCAGTGATTGTCCGGGATATATCTTGTCGCTTCTTAATCTATTCAGATCTTTGATAGTACGAATGGAGGTGCCATATTTACTTGCAATTTCTGTAAGACTTTCGCCTTTTTTCACTTTGTGTTTTACCACTTTTGAGTTAGTGATCTTTTTTATTATTGGCTCTCTTTCAAATTTGGGCTTATCGAATAATGCAATTCTCAATACTCTTCCTTCTTCAATATAATCACTATCGTATGGTATTCCGTTGAGTATTCTTAATTCATTATAGTCAAGGCCATATTTTTGGCTTATAGTATATATCGTTTCGCCTTTTTTTACCTGATATGAACTATATTTTGTTTTTGGAGGGAAAGTAATTTCGGAGGAATCTTTACCGTAAAGGGCATATTTAAAATCTTCTTTTCCAACAGGAACTAATAGAGTGCCGCCTATTCGAAGTTTGGAATTTCTGTTCTTTATATCATTAGCAGACATTATCTCTTGATAAGATACGCCATACTTATTTGCAATCGAAGTAATTGTCTCGCGGCTTTCAATTTTATGAGATACCCAAGGTTTCTTTTCATCGTCATTTAAAGTAGCAAAATTTGTAATAAATCTTTGTTTAGAGCCATAGGGCAATTTGATGGAGTATTCCTTCACGTCTGGTGGCGTGCATGAGTTAATTAATTCAGGGTTAAGGTATTGAATTTCCTCAGGACTTACACCGCAGCATTTGGCGATAACGTCAATACTTACCACTTCAGATAATAAATATCTGTCATATTTATATTCATTATGATATTCAAGCTCGTTTAAGTTAAAACCATATTCAGCAGGATTTTTTGTAATTTTTGCAGCTGCAATATACAAAGGAACGTAATTGCGGGTTTCTTTGGGCAAATAATCGCGTATATCCCAGAAATTAGGATTAGTTTTGCCCGATCTGCGTATAGCGCGGATAACTCTGCCGGGACCTGCGTTGTATGCTGCCAGTGCTAAATGCCAATCCTGAAAATCATTATAAAGGTCTCGCAGGTGGGTGAATGATGCACGGGTGGCTTTCTCGGGGTCTCGGCGCTCGTCTATCCAGACAGAGGGCACTTGATTTAAACCATACATCTTGCCAGTAGAGTATATGAACTGCCATAAACCTACAGCTTTGGCTCGCGAAACGGCATTAGGGTTCAATCCGCTTTCTATCATTGAAAGATAGATCATGTCTTCTGGTATTTTTTCTTCTTTAGCCATTTGTTTCATCAAAGGGAACCACTTCGTAGATCTTTCCAACCATTTAGGGAAGAATTTTTTACCATTGTTTTTGCTCAGAAAATCAATATTTTTTTGAACATAAGCATTATCGTCAAGTGCGATGGCTCCAATTCTTTTAATATACGCTGTGTCGAGTGTTTCGCCTGCTAAAGCTGTTTTTTGATCTAATTCTATAGTTTGGATATCTGGAGAATCGTCTTCGCTTAGATTCTCGATTTCTTCAAATAATTTATCACGTATGATAAAAAATGAAGAATTATCGTTGAGATTATTTATATCTTTTATGTTCTTTTCGTAAGCATTGACAATAGATTGAGCAAGATCTGAATAATCAGAGTTAGTTTCAATATCAGGATAGCTTACTAATTGATTAAGGAAGTCAAGAGCTTCTTCGAAATATTGAGCCGCTGTTATTGTATCGCCTCGCTCTATTAGAATAAGAGCCTGCAGATATTTTTGCCTTGATTTATTTAAGTTGTGAAGTATATATTCATCTTTTGTGGATGTAGGTGTAGGTATTTCGTCGAGTTCTGAGTATTCATCAGGAAATATTTGATATTCTTTGAGTGGTTTTAATTTTTTATCATCTGAGAATACTGCATCAGGCAA
>CAYQTZ010000200.1:0-5786 GCA_964420565.1 uncultured Hyphomicrobiales bacterium | reverse complement strand
AAGGAGTCAATTTGCCCGCCGAGGTCTTTGATGATATTATCTTTTACGATCAAATCATTTTTCGCCAGTTCAATATCTTTTTCTAAAGCTTTGCTTTTTTCACGAGCAGCAATTTCTTTTTCTAAACACGCCTCGCATTCTTTGTATTTTACTTTTAATTCGTCAAAGTCCGGCTCAAGTCTATTTAGTTTGTACTCCAGTTTGGAAATTGTTTCTAAGTTAGATCTTATCTGATTCTCGTTATCATTCCGCTCCGATTGCAATGATGCGATCTCATTTTGCAAAGAGTTAATAGCATTTTCCTTTTCTTCTTCAATATCTTTTATTTTATTGCGGTAAGATTCGACAGAGGCTGAATGATCTTCAATATTTTTGCTGAACTCTTCGTTTTGCTGAATAATTGATTTATAAGATATAGACAGATCCTGATGCTCGGTTTCTAATTCCTGATAAAGAGATTTCATCTCATCAAATTGCTTTTGGAAATCATGATTCTTTTCGGTAAGCTCCCCAATTTTCAGGGAGTAATTTTCCTCCTGATCTGCCATCTCTAATTTTATATGTTCTATTTTATCAAGCATTTGCTGCTTCTCGGCTTTTAATACAATTATTTCGTCTTGTAGTGAATAAATTTCACTATTCAGTTCAGAAATAGTATTATTCTTTTCGTCGGTATTGCGATTAATACTCTGAAGTTCCAGAACTTTGCTTTCAAGATGAGAAATATCATCTTTCAGTGTCATAATTTTATCAGCTCTGGCGTTTAATTCGTGATTTTTTCTTGCGAGTTCCTTGCTGGCATGATCAAAATTCTGAGATATTTCAATCTCAGCATTTAGTTTTGTCATTATTTCTTGGTTCTTAGCTTCTAATGAATTAGCTCTATTTCTTTCCTCATCGAGCATGATTTCAAGATTTGGCAGTTTATTATTTATTATATCATCATATTTTTCTTTTAGCTCGTCGTATTGCTCTAATCTGATAATAGTATGCTGCCTGTCAGATTGCAAAGCTTCTAAAGCTCTCTTGTATTCAATATTCTGCTGTTTTAATTCGTTGTAGCTATCTATTTTTTCAGCAGTTTTATGCAAAATAGACCAAAGTGCATTAATAGATTTCACTAACTCCGGATTTGGAGTCTTTGTTTCGTTGTGATAATCCATATTTTGTTTGTCTTCAGTCATGTTAATTGTTTAATAAATTTATATTTATGAAATTCAATTTATATTCTTTATTAATTTAATAAATTAAATACCGCAATAAAAACAAAATTTAGGAAATATTGAGAATAATTAGAATTTTCTTAAGCTTGCTTTGAACTTATTCTCAACTGCTTTTACAATTTTTGCGATAGAGTCGTCCACTTCTTTTTCTACTAAAGTTCTTTCGGGCGAAGAGAAGCTAAGATTAAAAGCAATACTTTTCTTGCCTTGCTCGATGGATTTCCCTTCGTAAACGTCAAAAACTCTAACTTCTTTCAATAGTTTGCCACTTTTGTTGTAGATCAGGTTCAAGATATCTTCGGAGTTAATTGATTTTTCAACCACGAAGCCAAGATCACGCAAAATACCGGGATATGGTGCCACAGGGCTATATGTCGGGTTTGGTCTTTCTATGCTGTATAATTCTTTCATATCAATCAGCATAATAAATACTTTTTGATCAATATCAAACATATCGATCATCTTCTTATTGACTTCGCCAAGGGAGCCAATTTTTATTTTTCCATTATATATTGAAAGCGAATTTTTTGAGAAAACGGTTTCGTCATTTGCATCTGGCTTGAATTTTATACCATCGAAGCGTAAAAATTCTGCCATATCTTCGCATATTCCTTTAATATCGAAGAAATCTACCTCATGTGCGGGCTCGTTCCAATTCTTTGGTTTGCTTAAACCTGTAATAGCAATTGCAAGCCATTCTTTTTCTTCGTATCCTTCTATAAAGGTATCGGGATTTTTTGTCTTGTGAAATGTTTTGCCAAGCTCAAAAAAGCTAAGATCGTGGGTACCAAAGCGGAGATTATGCTGCAATACTTTTAGTATTGACGGCACAAGCGAAGGTCTGAGCACAGATAATTCCTCGCCGAGCGGATTAGCAAGACGTACCGGGTCTTCTGTGAATATTTGTGCATATTTCGGGTCTGCCAGATTGTAAGTTATTATCTCATGTATGCCTTTAGGCACGAGGTATTTTCTGATTTCTTCTCTTAATGGATCAACAGTGAGATCCTTGGGCAGATTTTTTCCTGCAAAGTTGAGGTTTGTAGAGAACTGCGGCTGAATGTTGTCATAATTATAAAGACGTGCAATTTCTTCTATCAGATCTACTTCGTAATCAATATCAACGCGCCACGTGGGCACTTTGACTGTAATGGAACCATCGTCCCGCCTTATTGTATTGAATTTCAATCTGTTGAGCATATTCACCATGTGGTCATCGGGTATATATATGCCTATTAACTTCCTTGCCCTGTTGAATCTAAGAGTTACTTTTTTTCTGACGAAGGGTTGGGGATAAGTATCAATATATCCTTTATCAATAGTGCCACCTGTAAATCTGGCTATAAGCTCTGTTGCCCTGTCTAATGCAAAGATCACATTGTTAATATCCACACCACGCTCGAAACGATAAGATGCCTCGCTTTGAATGCCGAGTTTTTTTGCAGTTCTGCGTATAGATGAGGGATTGAAATAAGCTGATTCTATTAGTATATCTGTTGTATCGTTAGTTATTTCGCTATTCTCACCGCCCATCACACCGCCGATGGCTATAGATTTCTTGCCGTCGCATATCATTAGCATTTCGGCGTCTAATTTTCTTTGGTTAGAATCGAGAGTTGTAAATTTCTCACCTTCTTTGGCTGTTTTCACAACTATCTTGCGATCTTCTAATTTGCGGAGATCGAAGGCATGAAGTGGTTGCCCCAGTTCCATCAGGACAAAATTAGTAACGTCCACGACGCTGTTGATGGGACGCATCCCGATCTTCAGTAATCTGCTTTTCAACCAATCCTCAGATTCACCGATTTTTGCATCGCGTATAATCCTTGCTGCATAGCGGGGGCATTTTTGGGTATCTTCGATTTCTACAGTTCCGCCATCGGATATATCAGGCCCCTCTTCAACTAAATTTATTCTGGGTAATTTGAGTTCAGTAGATAGGTATGCTGCTAAATCGCGGGCGATACCAATGTGGCTCAAGCAATCTGCTCTGTCAGGAGTGATTCCTATTTCAAGAATAATATCATCAAGATCAAGATATTCTACCAAAGGTATATCAAGCGGTGCATCTTCGGGCAGCACCCAGATACCGCTTTTATCTTCACCCGTTTCTAATTCTTGCTGGCTGCATATCATCCCCTCGGAATCGTATCCGCGAATTTTCCGCTTTTCTAACTTAAAACCAGCGGAAGGCACTACAGCTCCGAGTTTCCCGAAGGCGACCTTTTGTCCGGCTGCGACATTGGGAGCTCCGCAGACCACATTGAACTGCTCTCCCTGGCATTCCACTGTGCAAAGAGATAGTTTGTCTGCGTCGGGATGCTTTTCTTTGGTAAGCACTTTAGCAGTGTAAAAATTCTCATATTTTTTCTTGTAATCAACAACACCCTCAACTTCTATTCCGAGCATTGTAAGAGTTTGATCCAGCTCTTCGGTAGTCATTGAGAAATCTACCAGTTCTTTTAACCATTTGATTGATACGTACATAATCTCAACTATTGATAAATAAATTAATTGTATTTCAATAAGAATGCAATTTAACGAATTTTCTAAAAAAGTATTGGTATATGAGTATATTTTTTTATCTTTTTGAGTTAATAGTAGATCTTACGCAGAAATGGATATATATCAGCCCAAGTTTTACGATGTTTGGAGAGACTGTGTTATGCCCATCATTTAGTTTCTAATAATAGTTGGATTATATAGTAAGCTTCCCATCCTGGTAAAAGTATAAGTAAATTAGATCAAGTCTTTGCAGGCAAATGATCGCCAGATATTGGCAAAGAAAAAGAGAAAATGGTTTCCCTGTTTACTGTGCTTATGAACCATATCCTGCCATTATTCTTCTCTATAAGTTCTTTGCATAAAAGCAGTCCCAACCCTGTGCCATTCTCGTTGTTCGTACCCATTTGTGTATAGGTTTCTCCAAGTTTGAATACCTGGTCCTGTTTATTTTGCGGAATTCCTTTTCCGTTATCTCTAATGTTTATAACAGTTTTTGTTTTTGTTTGCACAGTGTAAATATAAACGGAACTATTTTTATACGAAAATTTTATCGCATTAGAAATTAAATTGCGAAGTATAGTCATCAGCATATTTTTATCGGCAAAAACAGTAATATTGGGATTTATATTTATCTGAATACTAACCTTTTTTTGCTCTGAGTATAGTTGATAGATCTTTTTGACTTCCTTTACAATGCTTAGCAGATTCAATAATTCGGGCTTGATCTCTGCTGCATTTCTTTGCATTCTTGACCATTCCAATAAATTATCTAATAGATTGAAAAGATAAGTAGATGATTTGTAAAGAGCATTGGAGTATCCCATTACTTCTTTGGGGGACATTTCCATATAGTTCTTGGTGAGATCTTCAGATAGCTTGATAAAGCCTGATAATGGCGATCTAAGGTCGTGAGCTATTATGGAGAAAAATTTATCTTTTGATGAGTTCAATTCCCTGAGCTGTAGTTCGCTTTGTGTTAAAGCAACTTTTGTCCTGTTTAAATCTTCTACAATTTTTGCTAATTTCAGATTACTATAGCTAATCTTAGAGAGCATAAGTCCAAGTTTTGAGTAAAAATTCATCACATGGTTAACGGTATCATGTCTCCATCTTGGCACTTTGTCGAGAGCATCAAGATATTCTTTTTCATCAAACCCGTATTCCTTTGCCTGTTTGCGGAAGGTATCCACATCATAAACTTCATCATCAAAAAAGAATTGCCCGAGGAAGATATTTCCAAGGTGCTTATCGCCAATAATAATGGGGGTTGACATATCCCACATATTATTCTTACATTTATATATTTTGTAATCGCCTACCTGAATGCCATTTGATAAATAAATATCGCTTTCTATGCAATTCTTGCAGGATTCAGGATTCATCCTATGGAATTTTGTGCATATATCCTGCCAGCCTGTTGCGACCAAAACAATTCCTTTGATATCAATTATCCCAATACCGATATGAGTTATTGCATAAAATTCATCCATCAATTTCTGCACTTCATCTATATCAAAAATATCAGCAAGCTCCAGATTGCCAATATCACCTTCGGGAAGTAATAGTGAATCGAGTTTGGCTTTTACTCTTTGTTCGCTTTCTCTAAGGGCTTTTTCCGCCTGCCTTCTTTTTGTAATATCTCTGGCAGCAGCAAAGACACCCATTACCTTACCATTTTCATCATAAAGGACTGAGGCATTATACAGTATAGAAATAGTAGTGCCGCTTTTATGCCGTAATTCCAGATAAACATCATTTACTCTTTTTTTTCTAAGAGCTTTTTCATAACTTTCGTTAGCTCTAAATGGTTCTGTGAAATATTGCGAGAAATCAGTTCCGATGAGCTCCTCTCTTTTATAACCGGTAGCTATTTCAGTAGCAAGATTGACATCGGTGATATTGCCGTTCAAACCAATAGTAACAAGTGGGTCAGTGCATGTTTCAATAAGACTTCTGTTATATTCATTGGCACGCTTTAGTTTTTCCTCGCTCTGTTTCCTGTCTGTAATGTCCATTACCATACCGAGTGAACCGCCAAATTCTCCATTGTCTTTGATA
>CAYQTZ010000199.1:0-5820 GCA_964420565.1 uncultured Hyphomicrobiales bacterium | reverse complement strand
ACACCCCTCGATCCCCTCTTACTAAGAGGGGAAGTAAGATAAAAGTCCCCATCTTTCTCCCTCCTTACCAAATTCCGATTTGGTAAGGATCATTTCTGTCCAAGTTGCACTTGGATCATCTTATTTTTTGTCTTGCCAGCCCCAAGCTCTCATAACCATAGGGAACACGCATGCGTGTTCCCTACTGAAAGCTGAATGCCGACCGCTGATAGCTATGAAATGGAAACACCCCTCGATCCCCTCTTACTAAGAGGGGAAGTATAATAAAAACCCCCATCTATTAAGAGGTGAAGTCTAATGTTATCATGATATTACGCTGACTGCTGATCGCTGAAACAGATCGAATTTATACATGCCATCAATTATTTAATAGTTAACTTACGATTTATGAAAAAAAATTACTCAAGATTACTGCAATTTTTGCCGAAAAAAGACACATAGCACCCTTTTGATATATTTTTTGTAAATTTGTGCAAACAATGAACTCATTTTTGTACTGAGTTTATTATAATTTCAAAAATAATATTGGCATTTTATGCAAGAACTAATGAAATATCGATTATTCATTATGCTGGCTTATATGATTGGAATTTCAGCATGCTCCACTCCAAATCCTTGTCCGGATAATCCAGCCATTGGTAATGTCGGCTCTATGATCAATACCGGAGATGATGACTATTTGCCTATGGTGGATGGCGACCGTATGTATTTTACGTCTATTCGCGAGGAGGGAAATTCCAAAGAGCGACTCTATTATTCTGATATAAAAAACGATGAATTCTCTTATCCTATAAAAGATACCTCTCTTCCGCTTGATTATTTAGATAATAGCGGTTCGCCATGCTTTACTACTAACCCCATAACAGGTCAGAAAATAATATACTTTGCTGCTATATCTATAGAAGGTAGGGCAAATCGTGATATTTTCACATCAACTTTTGACGGACAAAAATGGAGCGTACCGTATCCTCTCGATAAAACTGTTAACACAGAGCATTATGAATCCCATCCTGCTGTAGCTCCTGATGGCAGCTATATAGTTTTTTCTTCGGATAGACCCGGCGGCTTTGGCGAAACAGATCTGTATATAAGCTATAAAAAAGGCAGCGGCTGGACGGAACCGGAAAATCTGGGCAGCGAAATAAACACCGAAAAACAGGAAATTTCACCTTATATTAATCAAAATGGCACTTTGCTATATTCTTCCAAAGGGTTTTCTGGTGGTAAGCATTATGATATAATAAAAACAAGAAAAGTAGGACACGGCAAATGGACATATCCCGAGCCATATCCCTTCCCAATTAATACAGAAGCCGACGAAACAGGACCTACTATATGGAAGGACAAGCTATTTTTGTCTTCTGAAAGGCGCGGCGGATGCGGTGGCTTTGATATTTATAAGTTTGATTACTGCGGGCAGATTTTTCTTCATGGTCAGGTATATGCTGACAGCGATCTTCCCAAAAAAGGCAAGCTTGAGCTAACTTACCAAAATGCAGGAACTTTGGAAATCAATGATAAACAAGAGAGGATTATCATTCCGGTTGACAACGATGGCAGTTATATGATGACTTTGCAGCCTTTTCAGGATTATACTATTAAATATACTAATCCCTGTATTCCCGAATTTGATTTCACTAAGACTTTCACTGCTCCTTGCTCCGATACCACTACAGTTAAAATGATACTGGACATTCCCATGCCAGAATCATTTACGGATTTTACTTTCGAGCATTATAACGTCCCATTCTTCGTTTCTGGATATTATATGCCAAATACTATGAATAATCTTGAAGCATTACGATTAAAATTTGCATATAATATGCTCGGCAATGACGATTCAACTACTTATATAGAGAACCCAGGCAGCGAATACGATCAATATACTGATGATGTGGAACGAGCGTTGGTAGAAGCAGTAGATTTTATACTGAAGAAAATTGAGTTCCTGCAGGGAGAATGTGCCCGTGGCGACGAAGTGCTTACAATTTCAGTAATAGGATTTGCCGATCCAAGACCCATATCAGATAATGCAAAATATATCGGATCATCTATACAGGATATGAGCTTTGGTTTACAAGTGGATCGCGGCGAAATAATGGATAATGAATTACTATCTTTGCTTAGAGCATATTACACTGCCAAATATCTACACAATCATTTGAGGCAGAATGACAAATATAACATTATGAAAAACAGATTGCTCTGGAAAATTTCAGGTAATGGAATAGATGAAAGAGATACCCTTGCTAACGAGCTTAAGCGGAGAGTTTATATAAAGATAACAATAGATTAATATAATTACTTATTTTTATATTTGCTAATTTTATCTAATATCAAGTCAAATGTAGATCATCCGTCAATCAAGGATTATCAAGCTGCTGTCATATCAATTATTAAATGTCAATCAATCAGGAATGATTGAACTATTTGCTTATTAATATCATTACAAAAGTCCAAAAACTGATCCCTCCACAGCCCTCTTACTACGTATGGGAGGGAGTAAGCCATAATTATAATTAGATATAAGATTTCCTCTCTTAGTAAGAGTGTATCTTGGGGTGTGTTTTTTCTTCATTTTGCAATGGTCTTATCTAACTCGGGTGATATGCACATAACTTTTATTCAATATTCAAAAAAACTCTTTGTATTTTTAAATTGAAATTTATAAATTAAAAATAATTAATAAATGTAAATTTTGCATTCAAATTATTCGATTTATTATAACCAATTTTTATACCAACATAGGAGTATGCTATAATGAAGTCTA
Organism: uncultured Hyphomicrobiales bacterium; assembly: GCA_964420565.1. GTDB lineage: Bacteria > Bacteroidota > Ignavibacteria > Kapaibacteriales > UBA2268 > CAYQTZ01. The sequence goes on along the minus strand of CAYQTZ010000199.1, from coordinate 3,050 downwards.
TTCACAAAAATTCCACTATTATGATAATTATTATTATGATATTAGTGAATGTTACTTCTACCTCCGCTCAACATAAGAGATCAGCCACTGACAAAGACAAAAGCACTAAAAGGATTTTTAACAAAGAATTTCTATTAAACTATAATACAAATGATGATATAACTGTAATTATTAAGTTTTCAAGTCCTCCATTAGCCACTGCTTACGAAGGATGGAAAAAATGGACTGGTGATAATTACATAAAAGCTCTTAACGCCATAGAAAGAGAGCATAAGACATTTATGGCCGATCTTATAGCAATAGAAGAAAATAAGCTTGCCTCCAATGAAGAGCTATTGCCTTCTGGCTCCACTGTACTTCATGACTATAAAATTGTCTTAAATGGTATAGCATTAAAAACGAAATACTGGATGGTAAAAAAATTATTTGCATTGCCATATATTGTCTCAATCAATCCTGATTCAAAAAAATATAAAAATGATGATGATAGCAATGAGATAATTGGAGCTGATGATATCTGGAGCGATTATAGCGTAACAGGCGATGGTATCGTTATTGCTATAATTGATACCGGCATTGACCCTACTCACGAGGCATTTTCTAATACTACTTTCGTGCAGGGTTATGATTTTGTGAATAATGATAATAATCCTTACGACGATGAAGGTCACGGCACTCATTGCGCAGGCATAGCAGCCGCAAGTGGTGGCGGTACTATAGAAGGTGTCGCTTATGGCGCTGACCTTATGGCGGTAAAAGTTCTGGACAGCGAAGGCAGTGGCTGGGACTCAGATATTATTGATGGTATTGAGTATGCCATTGATCCCGATGAAGATCCTGATACAGATGATGGAGTAAATGTAATCAACCTTAGTCTTGGTGGCAGCGGCAATCCTGATGATGATCTTGCAGAGTCAGTTGATAATGCTGTCGAAGCTGGAGTCTTCTGTGCAGTGGCGGCGGGAAATGAAGGCCCAGACGAGAATACAATTGGTTCGCCGGGATGTGCAAGAGAATGTATGAGTGTAGCAAATACAAATAAAAGCGATGTATTGAACAGCAGCAGTTCGCGTGGACCGACGGATGCACCGAGAATACTAAAACCTGACATAGCGGCACCTGGCACTTCGATTTTATCTTCTGTTCCAGGAGATGATTATGAGTCATGGACAGGCACATCTATGGCAGCTCCACATATAGCCGGAGCGGCTGCATTGATGATGGAGCAATTCCCGGATATGACTGCACAAGAGATCAAAGCGACGCTTTGCCAAAGCTCTGATGATCTGGGGTACGATCCATTTGAGCAAGGGCATGGCAGAGCAAATTTAGAGGATGCTTTTAATCTTGATGCTATCATGCTTCCTCCTTCAGAAACACTATCTAATGATGTCGCCCTATCTGAATGGCAAGGTTCTGCAACATTTGAAGTAAGAAATTTAACTGACAGCGATATTTTTTACGAGTTCAGCTTTACTGATATTGATTTTCCCGGTACATTCAGCACGACGGTAAGCCCAGAAGATGCTACTGTTGGAGCAGGCGAAAGTGAGGAGTTCACAATTGATTTCACATTTGATAGCGATGCCACTGGGTATTATTTCGCTAAAGCGACAGCAGAATCAAGCTCTCAAACTGTGCATAGCTTGATAGTCTTAAATGCTGGTGGCGGTGATGATGATGATCCCTGCCTCGCTGAGTATGAATTCACAAATGGATCGGGGACATACAGCGAGATCACCTCAGGCGGCAATGTTCTTTTTGACGGTTCTCAAGACAATGATGATGGCTACTGGGAAGAAACCGATATTGGCTTCGATTTTTCACTTTGTGGTCAGGCATTCTCAGAAATGACAGTTTATGTAAATGGATATATTACTCTGGGTGATGAAGTGGATGGGCAATATGATGGGCCAATTTATAATGAAGTAGATAAATGTATTTCTCCATTAGGGCAAGACTTATATGCCATACAATCCTCATCTGAGATCAGAGTTTCTACTACAGGTTCTTCTCCTGATAGGATATGCACAATACAATTCAAAAACATGAAGCAATATGACAGATTGACCTCGACAAATTACAATTTCCAGATAAAACTTTATGAAACCACCAATGTAATAGAATTTGTATATGGTGATTTTACATATTCGGGCACGGGGTATGAAATCTATGATGTTGGCTTTACTGGTGATATAAGCAGTGCAAGCTCAGATTTTTATAATCGTTTCGTAGATTCTGAATTTAATACATGGGCTACATCTTCTGATGGGACTAACATCTATGCTTACTGCGAAGTAAAAAATGAATTCATCCCAAGCTCAGGTCTATACTATAAATGGTCGCCTGACACTGAAGAAACTCTTGATCCACCAGTATTAGTTTATCCAGAGGACAATGCTACGGACATACCGATAGAGGTTACTGTTGATTGGGAGGATGTAGATGGCGCTACGAGCTATAATCTACAGGTAGCATTATCAGATAGCTTCTCTGATCCAATAAAAGACGAAACAACTACAACTTCACAATATACTGTTACAGATTTTGAGTATGAAACCAGATATTACTATAGAGTAAAAGCTTCTAACAATGATGTTGTAACTGATTGGTCATTTGTATGGGATTTTGAAACTGAAGCTGAACCGCTTTCAGCCCCCACTCTTGTATCGCCAGCTAATAATGCAACAGGGCAGAATACTTCGCTTACACTTGACTGGGATAATGTAACGGGAGCTACCGGCTATGTAGTTCAGGTTTCATTATCGAGTAGCTTCTCTTCATTATTAGTAAATCAAACTACCGGGAACTCTCAGTTTGCAATATCTGGTTTAAGCACTAACACACAGTTTTTCTGGAGAGTAAAAGCAACGAATGACGATACCGAAAGCGAGTGGTCTTCTGTACGTAACTTTACCACATTGATCCCAACGCTTTCTGCACCTGCATTAGTATCGCCCTCGAATAATGCAACTGATCAAAATAGATCATTAACTCTGGACTGGAATTCAGTAAGCGGAGCGACTGATTACAATGCTCAGGTATCCCTG
>CAYQTZ010000198.1:0-5840 GCA_964420565.1 uncultured Hyphomicrobiales bacterium | reverse complement strand
GGGTGTTTACTGATTATATCGGATATATTTTTTCACAAACACCCCTCGATCCCATCTTACCAAGCGGGGAAGTAAGATAAAATCCCTTTTTTTTATTGAAGATCCCAACTTGTCGGAAAAAGGGGGACAAAGGGGGATTTTCTTTGGTTTTGCAATGGTCTTGTATATTATGTAATAGTATAGTACAATGCTAACTATTGTTATTTCAACTTTATAAACAACAATCAAGAATGATTATTCTACTGAAGAAAACTACTTTTAGTAGATCAATCATTACTGTTTGAATGACAATTATTATTTGACAATAGCATATTGATAAATATTCAATAGATTTACTATAAAATCGACTATTCTATCAAATAAATATAATAAAGCATTCCATGATATTCATCTGAATTTTTTATTGGATATAAATTGAATCTTCCGACACTGCCCTCAATTAGTTCCATTTCAAAAGTAGCCTCTTCGCCATTCTCCACGAGTTCAATAAAAGTAATCGAAGAAACATCTTTTTCTCTTGTGAATTGATAGTTCTTGAGAGAATTCCCTAACGGCATGCCACATCTTACAGTAATATCTGAGTCCACCCATGCCACAGAATAGATATTAGGATATTCCAAATAAAAATTTACCATGGTGTTCATTATCTCATCTTTATTATATGCGGCTATATTATTAATAAAAGTTTTATCATTAGCAATTGTCTTTAGATCATCATTCATTTTCTTAATATCTTCTTCTCCAATATCATGAACATAGTTATTAGGATGTGTCATAAAGAGCTTCCATTCCACTCCCATTAATTGAATAGTTACCCAATACGCCTGTTTTTTAATAAGCCTTCCCATACCAGTTTCATAGAATTCATAAATCTGACTGCCGGATTCTTCAGCTAAGGCATTATTAGCTAATTCAATGATTTCGGGGTAATCCTTGTAAATATCATCAGTGAAAATCACCTTCCCGATTTCAGAGTTATCGGGGTCATAGATTATTCTGCCAGTTTCTTCCATTATCCAGAATTCAACGGGTATTCCTTTTACGAGCGGACTGATTATTTTCTCTAGGAACTTCTTCGGCTCTATCAGCATACTTAGCGAACCCGCATATTCATTGCTTACAAATATCGGATATTCAAGATCAACAGCCCAGAAACCTTCCACCGCAAAGAAAAGATGGCTGGCTATTGGTTGATGATCGTTAAGTATTGAACGTATGTGCTTCTGGTTGCTAATATCAGAACCTTCGTGTGCCCTGTATTCGGGCGGCTCAACATACCACATTATCCCATTAGTATCAACGTAACAGCAATCAAAAAGACAAGGGAATGTATCGAGATAGCTCTTAAGTATTTCTCTAATTATATCCTCATCAATTCGCGTGTGTGACAGTTCGATTGTACCAGATTTCAGTGAATCCTGCATTTCTTTCAGAACAGCATCAATACTAAGTTGAACGTCTTTTAATACCTGAGGCGTTGCTGTACTATCTTTTTTTGTACTATCGTTCTCAGAATGACAACTATGCAGAATAATCGCCACAAGTATAAGTATTATCAGATGTTTATTCATATTCTCATCTTTCCGGGAATAAAAATTATTTAATTTTAGATAGAATATTTTTTGCAGCATCCTTATGAAGCATTATACTCATCATTTTCAGTTTTATATAATCCTCGCGATAGAAATAATACCCTTTATTATCGCCATTGCGTGCACCGCTGCCAGAATCTTTGATAAGGAACCACATCATACCTTCATTATCTTCTTTCCAGCCGACTATATGTATGCCATGGTCATCTGTAGTGGTTTTGTTACTAAAGCGGAACTGGCGGGCATTTTCATCAATATAATCATAAGGTATATCATAATCAGGAATGACAGCCACTTCATAATGAGAATTATAACCGGTTTCGGAAACGTCCCCACCAATAGATATTGTATATCCATCTTTTACAGCTTCTTTAATTAGATTCATGTAATCATCAAGCGGAATATTATTATAATCTTTACTTTTCCACCAGTTGTCAGGCACGTCGTAGATAGTTTTTGTCCAGTAATCTTCCTGTTTAAGAGACATGAAATTCACATAATCATTCATATTGAGCTTCACTTCGTTTTTGAAAAAGTCAAGTGGAGTCATCTTTTTGCCATTATAGGTAAACTCAGTAGGTGGTGCGCCAATGTAGTGATTTAAAATAGATTTAATGGTGCTAATAGCAATATCTTCATTCCATGCACGATTTTCTTTTACAGAATTCAAATATGATTTCATTTCTTTATACATTACTGAATGGTCGTGATATTTCTGATCTGGTTTCAAACCTGTAAAAACATCTGCAGGAACGCATCCGTATTGATCCCATATCCGAGTAACGGCGTTAGCTTCTGAACCTTCAGCAAATAGTGAATTACCTCTTTCCTGTATGAAGCGGCGGGCTTTTTCGACGTATTCCCAATATACAGTATGAAGCTCGGATATCTTGATCTTTTTATTGTATATCCTGTAAATTTCTGATTCTAATAAAGATGTAGTACAAAAGCACCAGCACATTCCCGACCATGCCTGCGATATAGGATCGTTATACCACTGCCTGTCGAACTCTTCGATGGACTTAGGTAATTCATACCCATCAAATTTCATCTTGAAGGTGGGACTGGTCTCATCTTTTTTCTCACGATATTCAATACAGGCATTTTTTATATCATCCCAGAACTCATTAGTATAGATTATCATCTGCCCTTTGTCATTTGTCTTTTGTGCAAAAACGTTCATAGAGAGCATTATTCCAAAGAAAGCAATCAGTAAAATCAACTTTTTCATATCCATTACTCCTGATAAAATTTAAAGATAAATTGTAAAATATTGCATAATTTCATTATTTTTAAAAAATCTGTTTTCAACAAATTTAGATTATCTAATATAATGATAAATTTGTAAAAATCGATTTGATAAATATTTCTCAATCGTAAATACTTTGAAAAGAAAATATAATAGCATATAGGAGGAAATGATGAAGCATGGTTTAATGCTTCTTGTGTTTTTGGTTTTACTTTACTCACCATTGATTTCACAGGATGAAGCTGCTTATCAACCGGCTGCTGATACTCTTCAGGCAGATTCTATTTGGATAAAGCCAAGATATGGTGTTTATCTGAATTATGGAATAAATATTCACTCTACGGAATTCAGTAATCTGCCAGGTGTACCGAATTGCTGCCCCGTATTTGATGGCGGCAGCGGAACGGGTATTTCTTTCGGGGGACTGTTCCAATATCCTGTATATGATAAGCTGTCAGTAGATCTGCGTGCATTTATTGGTGGATTCAGCGGTTTACTTACTAAAGAAGAGCCAACAAATGTAATTGTCGATGGAATATCACAGCCGGGTATGTTCAGCCATACAATTGATGCTGATTTGACTATACTTGGTCTTCAGCCAATGATCTGTTATAATGTATATGATAAAATTTCTGTCCATGGGGGGTTCAAAGCAGGATTATTAGTTAATAAGCATTATTCACAAGTTGAAAAAATTGTAGAACCAACCGACAGAGGAATTTTTGAAAATGGCAAGCGAACCAGAAACGAATCTTTCGGAGATCTGCCCGAAGCATCGGATTACCAGCTATTCATTACTTTGGGGGTTAGTTACGAATTGCCTCTGAATAGAAAGGAATCCCTATTTATAGCCCCTGAAATATTCTATATGTATGGGATAAGCCCGGTAGTAAAAGATATAAATTGGAATATCCACTCTTTTCGCGGGGGAGTAGCTGTAAAATATATGCAGCCGCCACCACCACCACCACCGCCACCACCACCGCCGCCGCCACCATATCCTGAATATCCGAAACAGACAGAGCCACCCTCTCTGTTCGTATCGTTAGATATTGCTCAAATAGACAGCAGCGGTAATGAAATGGCAGACATGAATATTAAAATAGAGGATTTTATTTCTTTGAATATGAGGCCTTTACTTAATTATCTTTTCTTCGAAGAAAATTCCTCAACCTTACCCAATAGATATTTGCAACTAACACCCGAACAAACTAAAGATTTCAACATGAGAGATATGCAGACACTTGATGTGCTTGAAACATATTACCATGTATTGAATATTATCGGTAAAAGATTATCTTTGAATCCCGGAACTAAGATCACTTTAGTTGGCACTAATTCAAATACAGGAGTTGAGAAAAACAACAAAGAACTATCGGAAAGAAGAGCAATTACAGTCAGAAATTATTTCAGAGATGTATGGAATATCCCCGAAGAAAACATAAATATAGTAGCTCGCAACCTTCCCCGCCAACCCTCAAATAATGAAGAACCCGGTGGCAAAGAAGAAAACAGAAGAGTAGAAATTCTATCGGATAACTGGTCAATACTTGAACCCGTAATGAATAAAGATACTATCAGAGAAATATCAAAATCTATGATCCGCTTTTTCCCAAGAGTAAAAGCCGAAGCAGGATTAAAGACATGGCGGGTAATTACCAGACAGAGCGGTAAAAATCTGAAAACATTTAAAGATAGCAAAGACCTGCCAACCAGCATGGATTGGATTATCAGCGAAGACAAGCTATCGGCACCGAAATTTGGCGGTATGATAGAATACTTTTTCGAAGCAGAAGACTCTCTCGGCAACAAAGCTTCTACACCAGTTCGGAATCTTCCTGTAGAACAATTGACCATAGAACGAAAAAGATTAGCTCACATTCAGGATATGGAATTTGAATTCTATAGATTAATACTCTTTGATTTCGGCACATCCAAACTTGATGAAGGGCATAGAAAAGTAATTGATTTTGTGAAAGACAGAGTTTCCGAGAATTCAAATGTAACTATCACCGGATATACAGACGCTATCGGCGAGGAAAGCATAAACCAGAGAATTTCCGAAAACAGAGCAAAATCCGTTGCTAAGCGCCTTGGGATACGTGGAGCTAAGGTAGAAGGCGTAGGCGAAACAGAACTGCTCTATAGCAACGCTCTGCCCGAAGGTAGATTCTATTGCCGTACAGTTACTATCACTGTAGAAACACCAATTGAGAATAAATGATAAAAAAATATTTTGCTGTATAATATAGTAGATCAAAATATCAATTCTCTATATTAAATATTGCTTACTTCAGGAATTCAAATGACAAAACTTTTTACATTAGAAAAAACATCTTACCACAGCAAAGCACGAGCAGGAAAGCTTATTACTGACCACAGCGAGATACCAACCCCCGTATTCATGCCAGTCGGCACTCAGGCAACAGTAAAAGCTATGCAACCAAGAGAGTTACACGAAACAGGCGCTAAGATAATCCTTGGGAACACCTACCACCTTTACCTAAGGCCAGGCATGGATGTGATCAATCATTTCGGCGGTCTGCATAAATTTATGAACTGGGACAGATCTATATTAACTGACAGTGGCGGCTATCAAGTCTTTTCATTAAAAGAATTACGTAAACTAACCGCCGAAGGAGTAGAATTTCAATCCCATATAGATGGCTCTAAACATTTCTTTTCTCCCGAGAAAGTAGTGAATATACAGCGAACACTCGGCTCTGACATTGTAATGGTATTAGATGAATGCACACCTTACCCCGCTACCAAAGAAGAAGCAAGAAAATCCATCGATCTCTCAGCACATTGGGCTGAGCTTTCAAAAACTTCATTCGTTAAATCTGAACCGCTTTGGGGACATCGCCAATTTCTATTCTCAATAGGACAGGGAAGTATGTACCCCGAAATGCGGCGGGAATACCTTAGAAAGATGATAGATATTGAGTTCGACGGTTATGCTGTCGGAGGATTATCTGTTGGCGAGCCAGCAGAAATGA
>CAYQTZ010000197.1:0-5867 GCA_964420565.1 uncultured Hyphomicrobiales bacterium | reverse complement strand
GTGGCACTCCCGATCGGAATCGGGATGCTCTATCCAACTGAGCTACTGGACCATTTTATTTTCAATCATTTCTCTGTGGCACTCCCGATCGGAATCGGGATGCTCTATCCAACTGAGCTACTGGACCATTCAATCTTTATTTTACTCGGTCGTTGATAAAATTTCTTAATTATATCTCAAACCGATTACAAATTTAAGAAAAATTCTGGATATTTATTAATTTATTGTGTCGGTACCCTGAAGTAAAAAGCGGCTGCCCGAACTATTATAATGTGCATTGAAAACATTGTTTGCTATGTAGGATCTTACTTGTAATGTATCTACTTCTGGAAATCCTATCATTGTTGCTTTTTCTATCAGAATTTCAATATGCTCGTTGTTCAATATACCAAGTGAGTTGAACTGTATTATCTCGCCGAGTGCTTCGGGGGTAAATAGTTCACGTTCGGCTTCGTGCATGATACGGAATGATGCATTGGGCCGAAGCAATTCGTTGGAGACGAATCTTTCGGAAAACTCTAATTGGTCAACAAGCCAGCTTATGGCTGCTGATATTTCGGAACTTGTATAGCCGCGGCTTTTTAGTTCCTTCATGTCTATATCGTTTATATCTTTGTTAAGCCGAAGTTCGGATATAACATAAACGATGATCTCTATTATTCTTTCGTACATAATTTCTATAGAACCTCGAAAGTTATTCTTTAATGAATCTGTTTTCAAGTAGGTGCATTTTCTTTCGTTGTTCTTCCGTGAAATCGTCGTATCCGGCAAGATGCAAAGCACCGTGAACACCGAGCCGTATTATCTCTTCCCTGATTGATACGTTATATTGTTTTGCCTGTTTTTCAGCTTGTGGGGCGCATATATATATTTCGCCGTACAAGTCTCCCTCGTCCATGGGAAAGCAAATCACATCTGTTACATAATCGTGATTCAAATATTTTTTATTTAACTCCCTTATAAAAACGTTTTCGGCAATTATTACATTTACATTAATGCCCTCCATGCCTTTTGACTCAAGAACTCTTGAGATGGCATTTTTAAGTTTTTTATATGGCAGATACTTATAATCAGTATCGTTAAATATATTTATTTTCAAATTCATTTAGTATGACGTAATTTTTATGTAAATAGTTTATTTTAATGGCAAAACATCTTCGGTTAGTGATAGCTGCATTGCTGATAGTAATACAGGCGGGTCAAGTGTGGTGAAATCAGCATTTAGCAAGCTCCTGTTAATATTTGAAAACATCGAGCAAGTGCATTTACGACCAACTATCAAGCATGAAACTGTTTTGGGTTTTGCTTCGAAAAAGATTATTTCGTCAGGTTCAAAAACCATGTATCCGTTGCAAAAGTGGATTTCGAAATATCCGTGCTGGGTTTGCACAGAGACTAAGGAACCTTTCTCCTCGCCACCGAGTTCGATATTATTAAATAAAGTAAATACTAACGACTGTCGGGTGGCTTGATCATGTAACTGAAATGTCCATGAATCTCCGTCTCGCTCAACTGTTGCTTCAAGCGTTTTTGCAATTTCTTTTATGTTGTCTTCTGAAAATGAAAATTTCATTATTCGTTTGTTGTATTATGAAAAATATTTTTCAGAACTAATGTAATCAAAAACCTTTAAAAAATCTAAAAAAAATGTTAATACTGAGAAAAATTTTGCTTCTTGATGTTTGTATTATCGTTTTGAACTTTTAAAATTCAATTAGAATCATGAAGAATTAATATAACTTATTTATATGGTATTGGATCGTTCTCGCCTGCCTGTCCAAAACCTCTTAGGCGAAGGGCGCAGGAATCGCATACACCGCAGGCAATCTCCGTTTCGCTATAGCAGCTCCATGTAAGGTGAAAAGGCACTCCAAGCGACATTCCTTTCTCTACTATATCCTTTTTTGAAAAATTTATTATTGGAGTTATGATCTTAATTTTTGTTTCTGGTTTTGTACCTAAATCTATTGCAATTTCATAAGCATCGAAAAACTCTCTGCGGCAATCTGGATACCCGCTGCTGTCTAATTGCATTGCCCCAATGAAAATTGCCTCTGCTCCTATGACTTCTGCATAGCTGGTCGCTATAGCAAGTATATTAGCGTTTCGGAAGGGGACGTAACTCGTAGGGATTTTACCGGAGTCAAGATTTGCTGTGCTTATTTCAATATTATTATCTGTTAAACTCGATCCGCCAATATTCGCAAGATGAGCAACGTCAACTATAAGTTTGTCTTTTATAGCATAATGATTGCATATATCCTCGAAAGATCTCAGCTCTCTTTGTTCTGTTCTTTGCCTGTAGTTTAGGTGCAAAGCAGACACATCGTAGCCAGAGTTGATAGCTAAGCAAGCGACAAGGGCGGAATCCATCCCTCCGCTTATCAGTACTACTGCTTTTTTTGTTTGCAATTTATTCACCTATTATTGTAATTATTATATTTCTGTTTAGAGGCCTGTTGCGAAACTCGCATAGATAGATGCCCTGCCATGTGCCCAGTTTGAAATCTCCCTGAGTAACTGGTATTGTAACAGAACTGCCAAGTAAAGATGCTTTGATGTGGGAAGTCATATCGTCTGTTCCCTCCATAGTATGTCTGTATATATCTGAGTTTTCGGGCACTAAGAGATTGAAAAATGTTTCGAAATCATATCGTACAGTAGGGTCGGCATTCTCGTTGATTGTGAGCCCGGCGCTGGTATGCAGAATTTGCAAGTGGGCTAAGCCAGCGGTGAAGTCTCGTAGTTCAGGCATCTGCCTGATTATATCATCTGTTATCAGGTGGTAACCCCTACATGGCGCTTTTACAGATACTGTATTTTGTTGGATTTTCATAGAATTTTTATAATATTTAAAACAAACTCATAGATTTTATTAATTCTTTTGCTTTCGATAATTGTTCTTTATCTACAAGCATTGACAAATTTACTTCTTTTGAATTATATAAACTCTTGGCAGATTCCAGATTCTGTTCAATGAGATAAGCTGCTGCCTGAACAAATTTTCTGAGACCTTCGCGGTTTATATCTCTGCTTTTAAAATCAGTCCAAAACTTCACATGCTTTAGGTCTTCTTTTTTTAAAGCTATCTGAGCAAGACGAATCAATGATATTTCTCTTTGCTCAGCGGTAAGGTAATGCGATCTGCATATTTTAGAATAGAATTTTTTTGCTTCGCTATAATTCTGATCGGCAAATTCAGTTTCTGCGAGATGATACATAAGCCATGGATCCTCTTGAGAATTTTCTAATTCTTCTTTGATCATTTTTTTATTTCTTGATATTTTTTCAGGATCGTTTTTGCTATATCCGTAATGGTATATCGTTATTTCTGAAGTAATTATTTCTAATCCTATATTTAAAACAGATTCACTGATTTGCTCATGAATTTTACCTATATAATTGATCCCTTGCTTATTACGGAATATTCTGGGGTAATAATGTTCGCTCGCAGATTTGCCGTCTTGCAATCTGTTAATTATTTTTACTCTGATGCCTCCAATTTTTTCATCCTGCAAAAGGAATCTATACTTTTTCATAGTGCTGCTATCTAACTCCTCATCAGCATCCAAAGATAATACCCAATCTGTTCTTACAAAACGAAGCAGATGATTACGTGCAGCCGAAAAACTGCCATTCCATTCAAAGAAATGGACTTCGCAGCCGAGACGAGAGCAAATAACAGGAGTTGAATCTATTGAGCCAGTATCAACAACAACAATCTGTTGGCATAAATCTGCCGCAGAAGTAATAGCTCTTTCTATCATGCATTCTGCATTCTTGACAATTATTGCCAATGCTATTGACGGGTACGCCGTTAAAGATTTGTTCATCTAATTTCTACTCAAAAGTGAAAAAAGCTCTAAATATAAAAGTAACGAGAACAGTCCATTTTTCAAAAAAATAAAGTTAATTGAAGAATAGAAGGATATTTCATTTTAATCTCACTTACAGGTAGAGGCTGTGTGATAGTCATTACTCAAGAGAAAAAAATTTATAGAGCAGATCCCTCCGCGGCTCTCCCTTACTATGCAACGGAGGGAGTAAGACTTTGTTATATTTAGATATAGTTGTTTCCTGATTTATTCATCACTTAATCTTAACTGTAGGGAAGGGTTGCTGGAATGATGTTTTCTTAATAAGTATTATTGTGCTCGCATTTTTTCATGTTAGAGTAATGGGTTGTATTATAAAATAAATTTATCGGGGAATACGACTATTATCTTATGGAAAATGGAATAATTGACGAAAAGAGCATTTTTGAGAGGTTAGATCGCTCAAAAAATCCCGGTAAGGAAGAAGTAAGAACTATACTGAAAAAATCATTAGAATTAAATGGTCTGGACTCTGATGATGTAGCTGTTTTGCTTAATATCAACAATGAAGATATATTAGAAGAACTCTTCGAAACCGCCAGAGAAGTAAAAGATGAAATATATGGCAAGCGGCTCGTGCTTTTTACCCCATTATATATTTCTAACTTTTGCTCAAATGATTGTCTTTACTGTGGCTTTAGAATTAACAATACAAGTATTGAAAGAAAAGAACTTACAATCGAAGAGATTAAGCAGGAAACTCTGACAATTCTTGAGCAGGGACATAAAAGAGTATTGATATTGCTTGGCGAAACACGCGAAAAGGATTTCCTTGATTATTTGATTGATGCAATTGATGCTGTTTATTCTGTAAAAGATACTAAGGGGAGTTATATACGCAGGATAAATTTAGAAATTGCTCCACTTTCTGCTGAAGGTTTCCAAAAAATTAAAGACACAAAAATAGGTACATATACTGTTTTTCAGGAAACTTACCATCAGGAAACTTACCACAGAGTTCATCCCACAGGTAAAAAGCACGATTTCAAATGGCGATTGGAAACTATGGACAGAGCATTGACTAATGGGATGAATGATGTCGGTATCGGAGCTTTGTTTGGCTTGTATGATCATCGATTCGAGGTAATGGCTTTGCTTGCCCACTCAAAATACCTTGACAGAAATTATGGAACAGGACCCCATACTATATCAGTACCTCGGTTAAAACCCGCCTCTAATGCTCCCGTTTCATTATTGAAAGAAAATCAGGTATCGGACATAGATTTCAAGAAATTGATAGCAATAATAAGATGTGCTGTTCCTTACACTGGTATCATACTTTCTACACGGGAACCGGCTTCTCTAAGGGCAGAGATATTTAATCTTGGCGTGTCGCAGATAAGCGCTGGATCTGTAGTAAAACCAGGCGGATATAAGCAGGGCTTAACTGATATGAGTTCCAATGGGCAGTTCTCTTTGAATGACACCAGAAAATCAGGGGAGGTAATTAAAGATATTATACGCAGGGGGTTCATCCCTTCGTTTTGCACTGCCTGCTACAGATTGGGTAGGATTGGCTCAGATTTCATGGACTTAGCTAAACCAGGGCTAATTAAAACTCACTGCCAGCCAAACGGGCTGATGACCCTGAAAGAATATCTAATGGATTATGCCGACAGCGAAACAAAGCTGATAGTGGAGGAGCTTATCAACAAAGAGCTTGACGAAATTCCAAATAATAAAGTAAGAACCAAAACTATTGAAAATTTAAGTAAGATAGAAAGTGGCAAACGTGATATTTATTTTTAATAATAGTCATTCATTAAGATTTATCAATTATATTTGCATTAACTTTATTTGCTATTCGTTAAACAAATTATAATATGATGAATGATTGATAAAAATGAATATGATTTCTGAATATGATGAACCTAAGTGGTTTCCGCTTTATACTAAAAGCAGGCACGAAAAGAAAGCTTATGAAAACCTGATTAAGCAAGGTTACGAAGCTTTTCTACCCTTAAAAAAAGCCACCCGGAAATGGAGCGACAG
>CAYQTZ010000196.1:0-5879 GCA_964420565.1 uncultured Hyphomicrobiales bacterium | reverse complement strand
CTCCATCATCGTCGCCATCTACCGCAAGAGCTACATAACTTGAGGGCAAAAACTGTGACATTCCGAAAGCCCCTGCCCAAGAGCCATGTATATCTTTAATTGAGCCAGGATAATTGCCATACATTTTAGATAGTGCGACCAGCTCAGCGATAGCCCAATCTGATTTACTTCTTGCCCTTCGGATTATCTTAGTTTCCAAATCTTTCAGCTTGCTATTACTACCGTCAAAAGTATTTCGCAATTCTTTTAGATTCAAATCTATATAATTATCCTCGGCAGCCATTGCAGTACTTAGAAACACACTTGGTACATGATTATCGCCAAGATAACTTCCGTGGCGGGTTTCTACCCACAGCACAGAAGCAATTATTTCCTTAGGCACACCATAGCGATCTTCACATTCCTGAAGCAATTGTACATTATCGTGAATAAATTGCCTGGTTTTAGCAGTAGAAAGATTATTGTAATGGCTGGAGTAATCGGGTTTTTTCAGATAGCCAATTACGTTAATTTTTACGAATCTATCGTTGAAGTTGGTCTTGGTATCATTTATCAGATCATAAATGAAATTTGTATCAATGCCTTTGTCCACGAGCTTTTTGATGACCGGCATGAAAAATTCTACTTTTTCGCTTTTCCCTGAGTTTATGTATGAAGACAAAGATATTGCAACAGGCGTAAGTGCAAACGCGAGGGAAGTTATAAGTAAGTATTTAATAAATATTTTCACGTCTTATCATAATTTTTCAAATTTATCAAATTGCCTGTTATTTATTTCTATTTAATAGATACGTATTATTCACCAATATGTTTTATTTTCTTAGCAAAGTTCATTAATGCCGTATGAGAAATATAAAATTCACAACTCTGGACTCCACAACGAAAACAAAGGAGTTAGAAAAATTGGACAGCAAATGATGATTTCGGATAAAATTATTTCAACACCCCCCTAACCCACTCTTGCCCCGACAGATAGGGATGCGAGCATTTATAAGAGAAGGAATTCTTGTTGGATTTCCCTTATGGCAGTATCTGTGCTGTAATAGATATAGTTGCTTTCCAATCAACTATCAGACTCGTTACTATTGGACTTTTCTTTCTTTCTGAGCCACAGCCATCTGATTACAAAGAAGGCGATAATAACGCTAACTATAATTGTTGTTATAGTCCCGTAGCGGTCTATATACTCAACTACGACATACCAGTTCTCTCCGAATTTCATCCCGAGGAAAATCAATATGAAGTTCCAGATAAGAGAGCTAAAAGCAGCAAGAATAATAGTTAAGCTTACTTTCAATTTAGAAATACCAGCAAAAAAAGATATAACGGCTCTTGTGCCTGATAAAAAACGATTGAAAATAATTACTGTATATCCATATTTTAAAAACCATTTCTTAGGTTTTATCATATCTTTTTCAGTAATGAACTTAAATCGTTTTGATTCTATAATGCGGTTGCCGAAAGCAAATCCGAGCCAGTACATTGTAATAAAGCCAAGTGTTGAGCCGATAGTGGTAGCTATTAGCAAAGGAATAAATCCTACTTTGCCCATACCCACCAAAGCGCCGGTAAAAACAATTATAGAATCTGATGGCGACGGGGGAAATACATTTTCTATATATGTAACCACAATACTGAATAATAATATCCAGATCACTGGCAATGTTGTATCCGAAAGAAATTGTATAGCTTGTTCTAACATTTATATTTATTTGAATAATTCATTAAAACTTTTCTCTATCTCGTAAAAATTCTTAAAGATAAAATATGGTTCTTCAGATTGATCAACATAGGGTGGAGCGAGTAAAATAGTTTTCATACCAACTGCTCTGCCTGCTAATACATCCGATTTGCTATCGCCTATCATCAGTGATTCGCTTATTTCTATGTTGTAGTTATTAATTGCTTCTAATAGCATTCCCGGATTGGGTTTTCGGTAAAAGCTATTTGTTTCGGCTAGTTCTGTGCAGAAATATATATCATCGAAACTATAGCCGGATGTCTCTTTTAGTTTGGTTTGCATATAGTCAAGTACTTGAATTAACTGATCTTCTGTCATCATCCCTTTGCCAACTCCCTGCTGATTAGTAACCAAAAAAGCAAGAAAGTCATTTTGCTTTATAAATTTGAAGAATTTCAGAAAATCAGGTATAAAACAGAATTCATTTTTACTTTTTACATAATCGCCGACGATCCTGTAGTTTACCACGCCATCCCTGTCGAACAATATGGCTTTATTATTCTGCATTTTATTTGATAATAAGTTGATCTATGAGATTGTCAATTTCATCAAAAATACTCTTCCATGAATGAGTATCTATTATCAGTTGGCGCGCATTCTTACCAAGCTCTGCGGCAAACTGATCATCATTCATTATTTTTATGATATGTTCTACCATTTCCGAAGGTGTATTGCCAATCATAATATCTCTGCCATGAATGGCATGCACTCCCTGAATACCTGTGGGTGATGTAACTACCGGCACACCACAAGACATTGCTTCGAGTAATTTGTTTTGAATACCAGAGCCACCTTGATGCGGGTGGATAAAAACTGCCGCTTTCTGAAGATATGGCACCAAAGTTGGGACGTTCGGATGAACCTCTATGTATTCATTCTGCATAGCGAGAATAGTTTTCGATGGTTTTGCTCCGACCAATCTGAGCTTTGTACCCGGGAATTTTTCTCTGATCTTTGGCAGAATATCTTTAATGATAGTATTTATCATCAAATGGTTAGCCCATAGATCAAGTTTGCCTGTAAAAAGCAGATCCTTTTTCTCTACTTTCTGGTCAGCAGGCTTGAAAAATTCTATGTCAACTCCATTAGAAAGTAGAGCATAATTTACTTTGGGGTTCATCTCTTTCATAGCCAGAATATCTTCGTTGGTAACTAAGGTGGTAACATCAAAGTAGTTAACGATTTCTAGTTCATATACTTTAAGCATTCTATGTTCCCACCATCGCACTATGCGCTGCATTAAATTTTTGCTTTTTTCATAAGATCGCTTTTGATATAATCGCCTGCAATCTTCGGACATCAAAATCTTTTTCATAGGTTTAGTTTTGATATACTCTGCTGTTCGCATGAAAAAAGCTATGCCGATGTGGAATTTTTCTTTTTCTATTAAGTCATCTACTACTTCAGCGAATTTATTTTGATAATAATAACCAATTTCCAATGGGTATTTAAACAACGAAGTAAAAAGTACTTTCAAACCTGCATTTATCGGGTTCAATGGTATGATATGCAGTTTCAATCCGAGACTTTTCAAGTGGTTAACGTCCTTTTGTGGCGGATAATCGCTGTCGCCCTGATAGAATGAAACTAAATGAACATCATGTTTAGTAGCTAAATGAGCCAACAAGTTATAAGACTTCAACCTATCTCCCCCCAGTAAAGGATAGGGGAAACGTGGTGTAAGGAATAATATTTTCAGCTTATTTGACAAACCCATTCTTCAAATTGACAAAAACCATTATGAAAAAAATACGAATTCAAAGATAAGAAAATTCTTAATCAATTCATTGTCTCGAAACGATTAATAAGCAAAATGATACCAGAAAAGGCATATTTTTTCTATAAATCTTTCATTCTGTCTATTGTTTTTATAATTAAATCTTTAATATTTTCGATATTATGACTGAATATCCTAAGTATTTCATCGAAAGTAACCGGCTCTTCGTCGGTTTTCCAGCAATCATAATCTGTACTAATAGCAATACAGCCATAAGGTATATTTGCTTCGTTAGCTAAGATGCACTCAGGACCAGTGGACATATTTATTACATCTGCGCCCCATGATCGAAACATATGCGATTCTGCTCTGGTAGAGAATCTTGGGCCTTCAATAGTAATTACTGTTGCATTTTCGTGATGATTTACTTTCATTTCGCGGCAGCATTCTATCAGCTTCTGTCTGATAATTTCATTGAAAGGATCAGCCATTTGAGTGTGCACAGCGCCATCAATAAAATTCTCGAAGAAAGTAATCTGGCGATGGCGGGTAAAATCAATCATCTGGTCTAATATCACAATATCGCCGCGGTTAATTTCCTCTCTCAAAGAACCACATGCAGTAGTGGCTATAATATGTGTTACACCTAATTCCTTCATAGCCCAGATGTTTGCCCTGTAGTTTACGCCAGAAGGCGATATAGCGTGCTTTGAGCCATGCCTGGAAAGCAGCACTACATCTACATCGTGAATTTTGCCTGTTTTCAGAACTGAACTTGTGTGCCCCCAATGGGTATGAACATCAATGATCTGGAAATCTTCGATTAGATCTGGATCATCAAGCCCTGAGCCGCCAATAATTCCAATTTTAAGCATCATACTCCATTTCAAAATATAATTCTATTTATTAAATTTTTAATTCTAAAGTTTCAAATTTAGCAAATTTCATTTCATTTTTTAAATATTTTTGACTACATTATAATAATATATTGATATATTTCTTACTTTTTGTACCACTAAACACAGAAGGATATTGCATGAGTTCAGTTATTTTATCAGCAACAAGAACGCCAATCGGCGCTTTCATGGGTTCACTTTCAGCACTTCCATCGCCAAGACTCGGCGCAATCGTTATAGCAGATGCTATCAAAAAAGCAGGAATTAAAAATGAAGACATTAGTGAAGTTATTATGGGTAACGTACTTACAGGCGGAGTAGGGCAAGCCCCTGCAAGACAAGCCGCCATCTATGCGGGGCTACCAGTTTCAGTTCCATGTATGACAATAGATAAAGTTTGTGGCAGCGGTCTGAAATCAATTATGCTTGCAGACCAGGCAATTAAATGCGGCGACGCAGAAGTTGTTGTATCAGGAGGACAGGAATCTATGTCTAACGCTCCTTATTTCCTGAAAAAAGCACGTACAGGTTATAGAATGGGTAATGGCGAAATAATCGACATGATGATCCATGACGGTCTGTGGGATATTTATAATAATTTCCACATGGGTAACGCCGGAGAGCTTTGCGCCTCCGAATGCAAAATTCCACGCGAAGAGCAGGACGCATTTGCCACACTAAGTTATAAAAGAGCTCAGGAAGCTCAGAATAATGGCTGGTTCGACGATGAAATAGTGCCAGTTACAATTTCTGACAGGAAAGGCGATATAATAGTGGACAAAGACGAAGAGCCAGGGAAAGTAAAATTTGAGAAAATTCCTCAGCTAAGAGCTGTTTTTAAAAAAGATGGTACGGTAACAGCTGCGAACGCTTCTTCTATTGATGACGGTGCCGCTGCCGTTATTGTTACTTCCGAAGAAAAAGCCGCAGCTCTGGGAGTAAAGCCAATAGCCAGAATTATTGCTCATATCTCTCATGCCCAGCAGCCAGAATGGTTCACAACTGCTCCAATCGAAGCAATTAAAAAGGTATGCGACAAAGCAAATATGAGTATTAATGACATAGACCTTTTTGAAATTAACGAAGCATTCTCAGTGGTGCCTATTATAGCAAAAAGAGAGCTGAATCTTTCTTATGATAAGATCAATATCCACGGTGGAGCTGTTGCTCTCGGACATCCAATTGGAGAATCAGGCACGAGAATTACAGTTACTTTGATCCACGCATTGAAGCGTACCGGCAAGAAATATGGTCTTGCTACATTATGTATCGGAGGCGGCGAAGCTGCTGCGATGATCATAGAAATGTTATAATATTGATTTGTCAGATGTACGACATCTTGTAGATGTCGTACATCTTATCTCTAAAAGCTAAATTACAACAAACTTCCTCACCTCTACTTTATCTCCGTTACGGATACGCAGGAAATAAACACCGGGGGAGAGGGAAGATGTGTTGATAGTAATGGTTTTGTCAGATGGAGTCCACCTCGGAGGTGGGCTCCATCTTATCACATTCCCAAGAT
>CAYQTZ010000195.1:0-5907 GCA_964420565.1 uncultured Hyphomicrobiales bacterium | reverse complement strand
GTGCGGCAATAAGTACTCCGAGAGCTGTTGAATTCAGATAAGTTAATTTTTCTAAGTTGATCACCAGTTTATTCTTTTCTTCTTCTGATATAGTTTTCAACATATTTCTTAATTCGTCAGTCTCATCTCCTCCGATAAACTGTCCTTTGAGGGTAAGTATAGTTCCCCCAATTTGATCTTCACGTTTGACAGATGCCATAACACACCTCTTATTATTTTAAAATTACTATCTCCATAGATTTCAAATCTAATAAAAAAATCATTAATATCACACTAATTATTTATTTTGTAGCTAATATGCTTTTTTTCAATTACTTATTCTTGCTATAGACACTTTTGCTATAATAAAAGTTACAACTATTTTATGATTTATAATCATAAATGAAACTGAACTTCTCTAACAATACAAATTATGAGATATTATTCTTAAAACAAAGTTAATTTTTAGCAAATTTTGTAATTCTCCTTAATAATATTTTGAGCGAGTAAAGCAAACGAAGAAGCGATCAAAAAATTATCAAAATAAAATTTGGTTGTTACTGTATAGTATCAGATGTTATCATCTAACAATCTTTTTACTATTGCTATTCTTGGTATAGATAACGAATCATTCAGGAAATCAGTATGTAACCCTTTATTTTTAAATATCTCTGCAATCTGCTTTTTTTGTCCGTAACCAATCTCAAGATACATTCTTCCATTTGGCTTTACAATATCATCAAAAGTCTCTGCATAAGTTTGATAGAATGCCAGACCATCTCCCCCATCTGTCAGTGCAGATATTGGTTCATACTTTGTTATTTCAGGAGCCAAATTGCTATGATCTTCTTTAGATATATAGGGAGGATTAGATACTACAAGGTCATATTTTGAATTCAGCTTCTCTGATAATATATCTATTTGTTTGAACAAAATATTCTCAACTTCTAATTCTATTGTATTTTTTCTAGCAATATTCAGAGCTTTTTCGGATATATCAATAGCTTCAACATTAGAATTATTGAAATGTTTTCCTAATGTAATAGCTATACATCCAGAACCTGTGCCAATATCCAGCACATCAAAAGTCTTATCCTTTTTATAATTAAGTTTAATTGTTTCAACGAGAAATTCAGTTTCGGGGCGGGGTATCAGAACATTTTTGTTAACATGAATATTTATTCCGCAAAAATTGACATTGCCTAAAATATATTGTAGGGGTTCTCTATCTAACCTGCGTTTTATCATTTTCTTTAAAAGTTCCAACTCCTCCGGCATAAAAGGTTTTTCGAAGTTTGTATATATATCAATTCTCTGAATATTAAGTAGTTTGCATATAAGCAATTCAATAGTCAGACGTGGGGAATCTATTCCTTTCTTTTGGAAAAAATCCGTTCCCCACTTCACCATTTTCAGTAAAGTCCATATTTCAGGATCGCTATTTTGGTTCATCCCGTCTATCTGCTTATTTTCTTATTACTTTTTTAGAGAGCAGCGAGAGCAATGCCATTCTGATAAAGACACCATGCGTAACCTGAGTCTGAATGAGCACATTCGGGAATGAACTAGTCTTATAATCAAGTTCTACACCGTAGTTGACAGGTCCAGGGTGCAATAGCACAAGCTCAGGTCTTCTGCTGAAATGCTCAAAGCTTACTCCGTAGTAATTAGAATACTCTCTAAGAGAAGGCAGCAAACCGGATTCCATTCTCTCTCTTTGAAGCCTCAGCAAGAGAAGAGCATCTGACCAATCCACAGCGTCGTTGATGTCTTCGATATAAGTTACTCCCCAGTCGCGTATCGTTTTTGGCAATAAAGTACCTGGGCCACATACTGAAAGCTCTGCACCGAGTTTTTTCAGCAATATGATATTCGAGCGGGCTACCCTGCTGTGCAAAATATCGCCTACAATGCAAATTTTCAATCCTTCAATCTTTCCGAAATAACGTTTGATAGTAAAGGAGTCGAGCAGTGCCTGTGTTGGATGTTCGTGCTTGCCATCACCAGCGTTGATAACGATAGCGTTTGTGTTTTGCTGCAAAAATTGCGGTACGCCGGAGCATCCGTGCCTAACAACGTACATCTGCACACCCATTGCTTCAATGGTGCGTAATGTGTCGAGCAGTGATTCTCCTTTTTTCAGACTGCTCGAAGAAGTCTGAAAAGAAAACACATCTGCCGAAAGCCGTTTGGCGGCAAGCTCAAAGGAAAGCTTCGTTCTGGTAGATGGCTCAAAGAAAGTAAGTGCTAACGTAATTCCCTTCAGGTCGTCGAATTTCTGACCTGTTTTGAAATTCTCCAAAAAGAATTTAGCTTTAGAGAAGATAAGCTCCACATCGTCATTGCTAAGGTCTTCAGTTTGCAAAAGATATGGTGCGTTAATCAATTTTTCATCATTTGAAGTTAAGTGATCTGTCATAATTTTACACAAAATATTAATTAAAAATTTACAATCATACAAATTTAAAAAAAAAGCCATTCAAAAGAACGGCTTTTAAAAAAATCATGAGCTTATTTTTTCTTCCCTTTTTTCTTTGGCTTCTTTTTGGAATCTTCTGATTTGCTTGCTTCTTTGGGATCGACTGCTTCGCTTAGTTCTTTTCCTGGTTTAAATTTGGCCACCTTTTTTTCAGGAATTTGTATGGACTCGCCTGTTTGTGGATTTTTACCCATGCGAGCTGCTCTTTGAATAACAGAGAACGTGCCAAATCCAATTAGAGTTACGCTGCCACCATCTGCCAATTCTTTTTTAATGGCATCAATGGTGCTTTTTATTGCTTTTTCTGCATCGACTTTTGAAATGCCGATATCTTCAGCAACAGCACTTACCAGTTGGGTTTTGTTTAAACTCATTAGTTACCTCCGAATAATTCAAAAAATCTGTATTGACAACATTTAATTATAGTTATCAATAACGTTTATTATCTAATAACATCACAATTTTACAAATTTTCTTTTTTTTTTGCTATTGATCTCTGTTAGTTATTCTACTTAAATTTATTAATGAAAACACTATTTCTTTATGTGCTTTAACGAAACTTGAATAAAATATAAAAAATTTTATTAATTGTCAAATAAAAAACTTGCTATATCAATGTTTTTATCAGTTTTTTGTAAAAAATTTCAATAGTTTTTATAAGTTTTCACCAATAATAACAAAAAATTAATATTTCTTCTACAAGTTTTTGTTTATTATATTGTTAAAGAACGTTTTGTTCTGGTAAATATATTCTACACCTGTCCAGATTGTCAGCCCGGTAATTCCTATCATTATCAGGAAAGTAATGTCTGAATATAATATATTCGTAATAGTCGTTTCGATCTTAGTGTCTGGAGTTATAGCGATAGCGAAAAGTAAAAGAATAATTACTGCAATGAATACCATCTGTAAAAATGTTTTTGTTTTAGCAGGCCATGACGTTTTAATGATCAAACTTCCTGAATCTGCGATAATACGCATAACGGTAGTCATCACATCTCTTAGAATTATTATGGCGGTCATCCACCATGGGACTATATGCATTATGGAAAAAGCAATAAATGCAAAACTGGTCAGGAACTTATCGGCTAAAGGATCAATGAACTTCCCTGTCTTTGTTACCTCATGATATCTTCGAGCAAACCACCCGTCAAAAAAATCCGTTAGCGCGGCTATTATATATAGGATAGTTGCAACTATCACCCCTGTATTGCTTTCTGAAATCAATAACACAAAAAAAACAGGCGATATGGCTATTCGCAATAATGAAAAAATATTTGCCACATTCATTCTCATAGGATCATACCAAAGATTGTGCAGTATTAATAATGGGTATGAATAGATCAACCCGAAGCGATGCCCCACCTATCAAGGCACCATTCACATTTTTAATAGATAAAATTTCTTTGGCATTATCTGGTTTTACGCTGCCACCGTATTGAATTAAAATATACTCTCCATTCTCAGGGAATTTCTGCACTAAAAAGTCCCTAATGAACTTATGAGCTTCCTCTATTTGTTTATTCTCTGCGGAGACACCTGTGCCTATAGCCCAGACCGGTTCGTAAGCTATTATTATTTCTTTTGACTGAGTATCAGTTATTGACTTGAGAGATTTAGTAAGCTGAGCTTCCAAAATCTTGTTGGTTTTGCCAGCTTTTCTATCGTCTAAAGTCTCACCAATGCAAATAATGGGCTTAAGCCCTGCATTTAGAATAGAATGAGCTTTTTTGTTTATTAGTTCATCTGTCTCGTTGAATATAGCTCGACGCTCAGAATGACCAATAATAATAAAATCGCAACCGAGGGATTTTATCATTCCAACAGAAATCTCACCAGTAAAAGCTCCATTCTCTTCATAATAGCAATTCTGTGCACCCACAAGAATCGTTGAGTTATTCACTACGTCAAACACATGATAAATATTGGTAAATGGTGGGCATATAAGCACCTCAACACCTTCTTTATCTTTTAATTGCTCCATAATTCCTGAAGCAAGCTCTACAGCACTATTAACATCTGTATTCATCTTCCAGTTTCCTGCTATCAGATATTTACTCATTTAGTTTCTCCGCTAACTTTAAAAATCTTATAATTAGTTAAATTCAAATCGGATTCAAATCCCCATCCCTGTAATTTTTCATTAGGGGATGAAATTTGGACAAATTCTGTGGAATATAGCTTTTCTGCGCTATTCTTCCACATCAGTAAATTTGTTTTTAGCGTAGTCTGATTGCTGTCAGAAATTACCACAACATTTCCCATTGCCATCATATCTTTAGTTGTGTCGTCAATTTTGGCACTGTCAGCAGTAAGGACACTTGCTCTTTCCCCTGTTTTTGATGAATAGAAAATCACTTTGAGACCGCTGTCGAGTAAAGTTTCCTTACGTTTCTCATAGATGAGAGCCTTTGTTGCCGTTAAAACTGCTTTGGTAAAAGAAGAATCAATAAAATTCACTTTCACATCCCAACTAATTTGATCCGGCAAAGTTTCAGAATCATCATAATTCTGGCTTGAAGCAAGTTTAGTTTCTTCTTCACAAGATAAAACAAAAAGCAAATTAATGCTTAAAACTAATATTAGCAACAGTTTCATAAAACAAATATGTAAAATCTACGAAAAACGTCAAAATTTAAATTGGTGTTTTTAATCAAAATTTGATGAAATAGTATGTATTTCTTTAATTTCGTTAAGTAATTTCTCTGCTTTGTCTAAAGGAAGTTGTGTAGCGGCATCACTTTTTGCATTAGGCGGATCGGGATGAGTCTCGAAAAACAGTCCGTCAATACCTGCAGCGACAGCAGCGCGTGCCAATGGGATAATAAATTCAGGCACACCACCAGACTGCCTGCCAATAGATGGCTTTTGCAGTGAATGGGTTACATCAAAAACAACTGGAAATCCAAATTCACGCATTATCAGCAGAGATCTAAAATCTACGACAAGATCATGATAGCCAAATGTTACACCCCGCTCGGTAAGCCAGCATTTGTTATTTCCTGCGGAAGTAACTTTCAATGCCGCTTTCTCCATATCGTCGGGCGCCATGAACTGTCCCTTTTTAATATTAACTATCTTGCCAGTTTTTGCTGCAGCAGTAAGCAATTCCGTTTGCCTGCTCAGAAATGCTGGTATCTGCAAAACATCAACATAATCAGCAGCAAGAGTAGTATCTTCAGCAGTATGCACATCAGTCAAAACAGGCACATTATACTCCTGACTTATTCTTTGTAAAAACTCAAGGGCTTTTCTATCGCCAATTCCGGTAAAAGAATCAAAGCTTGTTCGGTTTGCTTTTTTGTAAGAAGATTTAAAAAAGAGCTTCAAGCCAAGTCTTTTACATATCCCCGAAAGCGTTTCAGCGGTTTCCTTTAGCATCTCATACGACTCTACGACGCAAGGACCAGCAATAATGAATAATTCTTTTTTGCTTTTCATAATACTCT
>CAYQTZ010000194.1:0-5966 GCA_964420565.1 uncultured Hyphomicrobiales bacterium | reverse complement strand
TTTATTTTTTTCTTTTTCACTATATACATCTTTCAAATAGGGTTTCAAAGTTTCTTTTATCTGCTGTTTAGCCCTGAAGACCATAGTTCTTGCATTAACAGTAGATAATTTGCATACATTTGCTATATCTTCATAACTTAAGCCGTTATATACTCTAAGCACTAAAGGCTCTTTGTATTTATGGTCTAACAGATCAATAGCCATCCTTACGAGTTCGAGCATTTCCTTTTCTTCATAGCCCTGATATGTCTTGAATAAATACTCCATATCCTCGAACTGAACGTTATTCTTCTTGTCCCTTTTGTAATTCAAGCATAAATTCCTGGCAATAGTTATCAAAAAACCGCGTACACTCATATTCTTATGGTCAGCCCTTACTTTGTTGTGGAACTGAATGAATGTCTCCTGAAAAATATCATCTGCCTGGTCTTTACTCCCCAATATCTTAAAAATATATGCAAACACACCAGAAGCATATCTGTCGTATATCTCTGTAAAAGCAGCATCAGAGCTTTCTTTGCTGCCTTGCATCATCTTGACCAGCTCGTGGTCATCGTATTTCCTCAGACTTTTTCTCATATTTCCAATCTGTTTTTATACTCTCTATCAGGATATACACATTAGTTGAATTTTGTTGCAAAAATTTATTAAATTTTTTAAGATATAAGTTAAGATTTTTTCAGTTTCAATTCAAATTTGCAAAAAATTAAATTTTTTTTGCTTGTAATTAAAAAAATTTACTACATTGTATATTAATTATATTAAAAAAAATAAAAATAGGGCTTAATATGAAAAGAACAATTCTTTTAGTTATAATAGCAGCAGCTTTTGCATTATCTAATGCATTTTCAGAAGATCAGGAAATCTGGATTACTCAAGATTGGGTAGAAGATGACTGGGAAAATACTTTCCGCGACATCATCAATTATGAAAATGACTTAATGGTTCTTCTTTTATATCAACAATGGATTGATTCCGAATGGGTTAACAAAACCCGCTTCAAGCATGAATATGACAGCGAAGGAAGAGAAATTTCATACATGATTCAATTCCACGACGACGAGGGCTGGTATGACTATACAAAAGAAGAATACTTTTACGAAGATGATAAATTTGTGAAATTTGTTCGGTGGTACGGCGGAGAGAACCACGAGCCATTAGAAATTGACAGCGAAATTATTTATTACTATAATGAGAATGACTTACTTGAGAAAAGTGAAGTTTTCAGATGGGATCTCGAAGAAAAAATACTTTACGAAGCTGAGTACTACCAATATGATGACCATAACAGAGAAATTGAAAGGATCATTAAAAAATTCGATTTTGTTTTAGATGATCTAATGAACAACTTTCGCCAGACTAGATCTTATGAAGGTGAACTTTCCTTGCCATCTATAGTAATTGACCAAAAATGGGAAAACGATGATTGGGTGAATATTCAACAATCCATTTACACCTATGACGATGATGGGCTTTGGATCGAACATATTTCTCAATACTGGACTAATGATTGGCACAATACCACTAAGGTAACATTGGAGCGAAACGATAACAAACAAGAATTACAACGCACTACACAGATATGGAATGAAGATACATGGGTGAATACTATCAGAACACTCTCAGAATATAACGACGAAGACATTCTCATCAGACGTTTAGAACAAAAGTATTCCGAGGATGATTGGTTTAACGATATCGAACATTTGTATTATTTCCGAGACCAAACCAGATATTTAATTATTAATCGGATATGGATTGAAGACCTTTGGGTTAATGATACCCGGACATACCTTGATGGATGGCTTGGTGCTAAAGGTACAGAAATCCCAAATCTTAATTTGAGTATATATCCTAATCCTGCTTACTCTAATATTGATATTAACTTTACACTTAACGAAATGCAATATATTGATGCAACCATCTTCAGTATTGATGGGAAATCCAAGCTCGAAATAGCAAATAGCACTATGCTGCCAGGACAGATAAATATAGTTCAGGATATTAGTAATTTGCAATCTGGTTCATATATATTGCATCTGAGAATCGGCAACGAACGACTGGTAAAAAAATTCGTAATAAGCCGCTAATATAAGTAATAAATTTTGAACGGCATATATATACATATTCCATTTTGCTCGAGAAAGTGCTTTTACTGCGACTTTTACTCGATAACCGACCATTCGGAAATGGATAACTATATAGATTGCTTAGTAAAAGAAATATCATATAGTAAAAGCAATACTGCCTCCTCAATATTCATCGGGGGAGGCACACCTACCCTGCTGGGAATAAATCATTTAGATGATATTTTCGTAGCTTTGAACGACAAATTCGATATTCTACCAGATGCTGAAATCACAATTGAGGCGAATCCTGGCACACTTACACGGACTTTTCTCTCAGAAATAAGGGATATAGGCATTAATCGCCTGAGCATAGGCATCCAATCGTTCATTGACGATGAGCTAAAATTCCTGCAAAGAATACATAATGCCAATACAGCGGAATATTCAATTTATAATGCCCGAAATGCAGGATTTGATAATATCAGCATTGATTTGATTTTCTCCGTGCCGGGACAAACTATAGAAAGCTGGGCTTATTCACTTAGCCAGGCAATGAAATCAAAAATAGATCATATATCTTGCTATAGCTTAACTTATGAGCAGGGTACCCCACTTTTTGAACTTCACAAAAAAGGAAATATCAAAAAACAAGATGAGGAAACAGACACGCAATTGTTTGAATACACAATGCAGTTTCTCGAAACCCAAGGGTATCGCCATTATGAAATTTCAAATTATGCCAAGCCTGACAAAGAATGCAGGCACAATATAAGCTACTGGAACGGAAGCACATACAGCGGATTTGGCGCCGCCGCTCACAGCTTCGACGGTAATAACCGGTATTGGAATATCCGCAGCGTTAATAAGTATATTGATAAGATAAACAAGATAGGAAATGCAATAGCAGGACAGGAAAAACTCTCGGGTATAGACATTATCGAAGAAAAGATATTCCTTGGCATTAGATGTGGCAGTTTAGACATAACTAACATATTTCCAAACCCAAAAGATAGTTTACTAAAAGAAATACAAAATATGGTATATAATGATTATATGAATTTTGATAATGGATTTATTACATTGACCAATAAAGGATTTCTGCTTGCAGATGAAATATCCCTGAGATTAATTACCCTTATCAGCAAATAAGCTTGCAAGCGCTGATAGCACTACGAAAATAGTAAGTAACATCTATCTTAAAAATATGGTTATCCATTAAAAAAGCTATTTCAAGACCATTGCAAAAACAAAGAAAATCCCCTAAAGACCCACTTTTCCCGACAAGTCGGGATCGAGATAAAAAAGGGGGATTTTATCTTACTTCCCCGCTTGGTAAGAGGGGATCGAGGGGTGTTTGTGAAAAAATATATCCGATATAATCAGTAAAAACCCCTCAATCCCACTCTTAAAAGAGGGGGGAGGTTAATATATTACATATTAATGGCTTACTCCCTCCCTTATCGTCAGATCCCGACCTGTCGGGACTTGTAAGGAAGGGGCGGGGAGGGATCAGTTTTTGGACTTTTGCAATGGTCTTATTTCTTTATTTCCCAATACATCTCTTTGCGAAGCTGTTCTATCCAGTCTGTGTATAGTTTTCTTTGTTTGTAATTGATAGCCATCATTTCAAGCTCCTGATAATCATTCTCTAAAGTTGGCTTGTGGCTTTCAATAAAATCTTTTTTATAGATAATATGAAAAGACTTCTTGGGAGTTGTCTTATATAATAATGGCTCGCTTATGCCTTTTTGGGGTAGCTTGTTTACTGTTTCTTTCAAAGATTGTGGAATTTGGCTAATGACAAATTTCCCCAGCTTACCGCCAAAACCTTTAGTTTCATTTTCATCGGAATATATCTTTGCCAATTCCTCGAAGCTCTCGCCTTCTTCGACTCTCTTTTTAATATCCAGTAAAAACTCTTTTGCCTTTTCGTCGTCGTCAGATGTACCGCCAATTTTGAAAAGAATGTGGCGTGTATGTACTGAATCCTGAGTTTTGCCCAAGGTTTGGATTAAGTGAAAACCAAAGGGGGTTTCTATGGGCATGGATACTTCATCTTCCTCAAGGTCAAATGCAGCATCTTCGAATTCACGGTATAGCTTGCCTTTGCCAAACCATGGGAGTTCGCCGCCGCTTTTGGCAGTCTGCGGATCATCAGAATACCTCGCAGCAAAATCTGCAAAATCGCCACCATCGAGTATTGAATCCCTGACAGCTTTAGCAAGCTTATAGACATCTTCTTTAGCTCCCATATCCGGCTGTACAGTTTTTACTATATGATAAATTTCTACCTGATCGGGCAATGGTGGTATAGAGTCCTGATACTCATAAAAAAACTCCTCTACCTCGCGAGGGCTTACCTTGACATCCATAAATTGCTGCTGTGTGATCTTTTCTGACAGCAATTTATTCTCTATCTGGTCATATATTTCAGCTTTCAACTGATCTATTGACATACCATATACATTTTCGAGCCGGGATTTAGAACCATAGTATTGAATTAATTTGGAAAATTCAAATTCCATTCTTTGATCAATTTCTTCATCAGAAACAACTACGGAATCCTCTTTCGCTTTCATCACTATGAGTTTGTCATTGATCAGAGCTTCTATCACCTGATCAATAGTATTGGGGTCATCGACATCTAAAGACGGGTCCTGCTGTGCAAGCATAGCAAGACTACCCTCAACGTCAGATTGAGTGATAATTTCATTACCAACTACTGCAACTATTTTATCAATTGTTTGTCCTTCTTCTAATTGTGCGTAAGATATTGCATAAAAGCATACCAGAAGAACTAATATGAAAGCTGATTTTAATGCTATTTTCATTTTTCTGTCTTAATATTAACTATCTTTGATTTTTTTCATTTCTTTTAGCGCTGAATCGAGATCTTTCTCAAATACTTTGACATCAACTCTTGACTTAATCTTCTCTATCCATTCACTTGTAAGCTTTTTCTGTAAAATATCCTGAAACTCAGGAGCGAAATCAGATATGGCTTCCTCGAATGTCTTTATTCTGGGCGGTTCTACTTTATGAAGTTTTACTATGGAATACCCGCTGCCATATTTCTGTGGCTCAGATATCTGACCTGCGGCAAGGTTCAACCCTTCAACAAATTCATAAATATTACCAGTTCTTGAGGTTATCGTTCCCCAGTGTCCCTTTTTCTCTCTGAAGCCACTTCTTTCAGTAAACTTTTCTGCGAGCTCTTCGAAGTCTGCTCCAGCTTTGAGCTCAGAATAAATTTGTTTAGCTAATGAATCATTTTGTACATAAATATCTGAAATATCATAAGTTGTATTCGTCATATATCTGCTCTTCGTAGTATCCCAGTACTGTTTAGCCAATGTAGAATCAAATCTCAGCTTGTCCCATACCTCCATGCGTTCAACACGGAAAAGCAATATTCCATCTCGAAACTCCTTCATCAGTTCGGCGAACTTAGGATATACTTCTTCAAGATTTTTTGTTCCTTCTTCAAATACAATCGGATCGGTATCCTTTGTAATTGCTTTTTTCAATCCTTCGCGGTTCAGTGAAACACCTCTGAAAGAAGTGCTTTCTTCGAGTAATTCAATGAACTCACCTACGGTCTTCTTATGGTCTAACACCTTATAAAGCATTTTGTTTTTTAAATCTTCATTTACATCAGCATACCATGCAGAATCCAAAGTAGTAACGTTAGTATCTAATTTAGAGATGAATTCATTCATCACATCTTCATTAATTTCAAAGCCAAAGTCATCTCTCAGCGAATCAAGGAAAGTTCTTTTATCTTTCTCATAATATAGCCGTTTGTATAATTTGCGGACCTCTTCTTTTTCTTCTTCAGGTTCTTCTAATTTGGCAGAATCCTTACGAATAATATGAACACCATAATCGGTGAATACC
>CAYQTZ010000193.1:0-6012 GCA_964420565.1 uncultured Hyphomicrobiales bacterium | reverse complement strand
GCCCAATTCAACGTAACGCAGGTTTCCACAACACTTCTGTTAAAGAAAATAAACCTTTGGTCGTTATCAGGATAGGGGGCATTAGTTTTCGGATCGTTGTAGATGCCCTTTTTCAAATCAAATAAATTATGATTTGTAGTAATATATGCCTGCACGCGGGTACGCGGATTTGCAACTGAAGATGACTTTACTGTGGCTGGCTCTGACTCTTTGCCTAATGGTATAGGAATATCTCTAAGCCGGTTAATTTCGTGAATTCTATTCTTTCTTTCCGAGACGATGCCATATTTTGGCAGCATAACGCGAATATCATAACCTTCGTCTTTGAGGGCAAGGGGCAGAGAATAAGAAATATCCGCAATCCCTCCGACTTTAACGAATGGAAATAATTCGCTGGTAACATATAAAATGCTCAAAGGCTTTCCCATATATCAACACTTAATAGCTAAAAAAAAATACTCTTAACTTACAAATTTAATTAAAAATAAGGAATAATTGAAATATTAATACTTTTTATTATCTTAAATAAACTGTAAATTGACAAATTACTCATTATAAATTTTTTAAATTCATTGTATAGATAAATTCACATGTGTTTTATTGTAAATTAAAGATATTATTATGAAAATTAACGAAAAGCACTACAGAACTATTTGGGAGATCAATGAGAATTCGATTGCTGTAATTGACCAGCGAAAACTCCCCTTTGAGCTTATAGTTAAAGAACTTAGCACTATTCTCGATTTTGAAATGGCTATCAGGGATATGTACGTACGCGGGGCTCCTCTAATTGGTGTTACTGCTGCTTATGGTATGTATATTGCCGCTACTAATTCCAAAGAAAGCAATCTGAGCGAGCAGTTATCTTATGCTGCTAAAACGCTTATAGCCACTAGGCCAACTGCCGTCAATCTCCGCTGGGCAGTTGCTGATCAATTGAATAGGATCAAAGGTCTGAGCAGCATGGATAGTATTCGGCAGGCATTGCTCGAAAATGCCCGCAAGATCGCTGACGATGACGTTGAGCAATGCAGATTGATTGGCGAGTACGGATCAAAATTGATTGAGGATATATCAAGTAAGAAAAGTGGAGACACGGTGAATATCCTTACTCACTGCAACGCAGGCTGGCTTGCTACGGTTGATTGGGGAACTGCTACATCTCCTATCTACCATGCCCGCGATAAAGATATTGCTATACATATCTGGGTGGATGAGACCAGACCACGAAACCAGGGAGCAAGACTTACCGCTTACGAATTTTATCACGAAAATATTCCACATTCCATTATTACTGATAATGCTGGCGGCCATCTGATGCAGCACGGATTAGTTGATTTGGTTATTGTCGGCTCTGACAGGACGACTTACTCAGGGGATGTAGCTAATAAGATTGGCACATATCTGAAAGCTCTGGCGGCGGCGGATAATAATGTGCCGTTTTATGTTGCTCTGCCATCGTCAACTATAGATTGGGAGATAGAAGATGGAATTAAAGACATTCCGATAGAACAGCGTAATCCAGAGGAAGTCTCTTTTATTGAGGGTGTTGATAATGATGAAGTTCGGAAAGTTCTGATTACCCCACCCGGCAGCAATATTGCTAATTATGCCTTCGACGTTACGCCGTCCCGTCTCGTTACCGGCTTAATTACTGAAAGAGGTATATGTGAAGCTAATAAAGGATCCATTCTCGGTTTGTTCCCGGAGAAAAAGTGAGCGTAGATGGATATATTAAGTTCAGTTGTGTTTTCGTAAGCGGAGAGCCGCCCTCTGAGCAGGAAATCTCTGAAATGAATGATTGCAGAAATACTTTATACAGGATGGGGCTTATAGGCCAGTACGAAAATGGTATTGGTTTTGGGAATATAAGTATCCGAAGCAAAAATGGCAAAATAATTATCAGCGGAACGCGAACTGGCAGCAAGGAGATATTAGAGCCAGCCGATTACAGTATAATCGAAGACTATAGTATTGATCAGAATTTTGTGATTTGTAGCGGAAAGGCAAAAGCATCTTCTGAAACGCTTACTCATCTTGGGATATATGAATGTAGCAAGCAGATTGGATGCGTAATTCATATTCATAGCTTATTTTTGTGGAAAAATCTTATTAATGTGATCCCTACATCTTCGCCCAACGCTACGTATGGTACTCCTGATATTGCTAAAGAAATCAAACGATTATATGAAGAAAGCGATGCTCCGGTAAAGAGGGTTATTGCTCTTGGCGGCCATAGGGAAGGCATCATTGCTTTTGGCAAAGATGTATCGCGGTGCTTTTCGAATCTTATAGATATTATAGCAAAAGTCAAATGAAACTGCCACAGTAGCTGCTTTTTACAGAATGATCTAACTAATTGGTAACAAGATGGTAAAAGTGCTGCCTTTGGATTGTTGGCTATCTACTAATAATCTGCCTTTTAGTATCTCCACGATTCGCTTTACTATTGTCAAGCCAAGCCCTGTTCCTTCGTAATTGCGTGAGCTTCCTTCGCTTTCCTGACGGAATGGCTCAAATATAGTCATTAAATTTGATGGATCAATGCCTATACCAGTATCTGCAATTTCAATTTTTGTGAAATATGATCCCTCCATCTGAATTTCTGAGCAAGTAACTGTGATCCCGCCTTTTTTTGTAAATTTAATTGCATTATCAATTAACTGCCGAAACATTTCATTGAAAAGCACAGTATCTGTAAAAATATTTAAGCTCTCATCTTCGAAAACTGCTTTTAGATAAATATCTTTTTTAGTAATTTGGTCTTTGTAATAAGATATCATTTCCTGAACTTTATCTTTTAGACTTTGCCGTTCTAAGTTCAATCTTGTAGAGTTCGATTCTATTTTAGAGAGGTCGAGCATAGTAGTAAGCGTTTTATGAAGTCTTTGACCTGATTCCTTGATCTCTGCTATCAACTCTATGTTCTTATCATCGCTTTCCCTGTGCAATAATATCTCTGCGTAGTTAATTATAGCATTAAGTGGAGTACGCAACTCGTGGCTCATATTAGCGAGTATAACTGATTTGAGCTGATTCAAACGTTCAGCGGCTTCTTTTGCTTTTAGCAGATTATCTTCGGCATTTTTGATATGGGTAATATCCCGAACCAAAGAAATAACCACATGCTCTTGGTTCAAAATAATTAGATTAGAGCTAATTTCCACAGGCATTTGCTTGCCGCTTTTCGTTTTGTGGATTTTGTTAAATACTATCTTTTTGTTATTGATAAGATCTTTGATAATGGGCTTAACAATGCCGGGAGAAAAATCAGTATCAATGTCTTTGGGAGTTAATTTCTTAAATTCATCTATTGTATAGCCGTAGTATTTGCATGCAGTTTCGTTTACATCAATAAAGTATGATGGTAATCCGTTTTCGTCAATTTTATGGATCAGTATAGCATCGCTGCTGTTTTCGAAGAGCATCTTATACTTTAGTTCGCTCTGCCTTAGATCATCTTTTACTTCATAAGTATCAGTAACGTCCTGAGAAACACCAGCGACTTTAATGATCTCGCCATTTTTATTGATTATTGGCGTAGATGAAGTTCTGATCCACCGAATAGCTCCGTCTTTTCGGATGATCCTATAGGTAACGCTTCTGCCTTTGAAAGCATCTTCCTCATAATTCTCATAGAAATATTTTTCTTTATCTACAGGATGAACAATAGATGAAAAAAATTGATAATCTTCCATAATTAAGTCAACACTATAGCCTGTTATCTTCTCGAATGCAGGGCTCATATACTCAAGCCTTCTATCTTTAGCAAGAGCAAGCCAGAAGGCTTCATTGATAGAATCAGATATTTGATCTATAAGTTCGCGGCTTTCTTTCAGCTTCTGCCTGAATTTTTCTTTTTCTGTTATATCATTAACGAATGTAAATTTCTTAATTTCTCCGTCTGTGCCAGTAATTCTAACGGCATCAACTACTATGATCTTCTCATTATTGTTTTTATCTATAGCTTTCCATATACCCTGCCCTTCATCGGCACCGTTTATGAAATCATCATGTTTCTTAGTAAAATGATCTCTTTTATCTTTGGGTACAATTATTGTGAAATGCTTCCCTAAGAGTTCAGCATCCATATAATTATAAATATTGCAATATGATTCGTTCACATATTGGAAGAATCCATTTTTGTCAGTAATGCACATTCCGATAGGTGTTTTCTCGATAATATTACGGAAACGCATTTCGCTTTCTTCCCATTTGCGATAGGAATTTTTTTGGCGTGTAATATTTCTTGTTACGCAAATTATCATTTCTAATATGTCGGAATCTGGTTTAAAGACAAAACGGCTTGTTGTCTCTACCCAAATAAAGTTCCCATTTTTATGTTTTAATCTGTAAGTAACGGGATGGCTCTTTTCGCCTTTGGTAGTGCGTTCGTGGTGTTCGGCTATTCGTCGCAGATCTTCAGAATGGAAAAAATCGTAGGAGCTTTTACCTACAAGCTCTTTGGGCTTATAGCCAATAATGCTGAAGCACGCCGGCGAGGCATAAATATAATCACCTTCGGGATTATGCAAAGAGAACATATCTTCGGAAAGTTCGGCTATCAATAACTGATACTCTTTATTACCTGCAAGAAAGCTGGCTCGCTCATATTCACTCTGGAATGATTCAAATTCTGAAAGCTTGGATCGCAGTTCTTTCAGCTCGTCAATTAATTCTGACTTTGATTTTTCATCATCTGGTTTCATTGTCTGATATTTATATTGCAAATAATTTAGAAAAAGCAATTTACCAAATTTCATTGATAATTTTAATCAATATTTTAATTATTACTGAATTTTAATTATTACGTTATCATTAATCTTCTCTTATGTAATACTTGTAATACAGGTCTATTGCTTTGATAATGCAGCTTTTGGGGTTATAGCATATTATATCAGAGCTTTGGTGAATTAATGATTCATTGCTATTAATTAAATAATTTTCATAATATTCTTTAGAGGTAATAATTATTGAACGGCTGAGTATCTCTTCCAAACCGAATTCTGTTGAAAAATTTGTATTATGCAGCAAGAAATAAGAATCCTGCTCGTACACATTAAGAAATGCAAAGACGATGTCAGGATAAAGAGCTTGCAGCACTCTGGCTTTTATTGGGCATGAAGGATCAACGAAGATTACTTTGTTATCCAAATATTTTTTATCGTTTATTGTATCAATACATTGGTTTATCTGCTCAGCGAAGTTTTCCCTGGTTCTAATAGCATTCTGCGATAGCATAAAAACGCTTGTCAATCTGCCAGTCCATGCCTCAAATTTTCCTGTTTGCCTTTTAGAAGGAGCCATACTAACGTGCAATCCCGGTTCGCTGTAAGGCATGAGTATAAAGAAAGCTGTTTGAAGAATAATCAAAATAAGAAGGGCTTTTTTGCTTAGTAATTTATGTTTCAGCATAATGGCAGCCATTAGAAACACACCAGTAATGCATATCAGATAGTAGCCCTTAGAGTAAACAAAAAGCAAAAAGAAGATTATTATGGGCAGAGGCCAGACAAGTAATAATTTAATAATTAATTCTGATCTCTCCTTTTTAAGAGCTGAATAAATTGAATATGGCTTGCTTTTATTAAGAAATATTGCAGTTAGAATATACATCGCCGGGAAAAATAAATAAAATCCATAAGTTACGGCATTAGTAAAATTTTTAATAAAAGCATGCCTCATGCTTAGCGGGCTATTCTCGTGGAATAATGATATATAATTTTCAATTCCGCCGGCATTATCAACCATTGGGACAATCCAGATCAGGAAGCCCCCGATTGCAATAATAAATGCCATAATTGAGGGCAATAGCCGTAACTGCTTTCTTCTGTAAGCCATTATAAAGAAATAGATCACTGCCGGTGCCATAAAAAAGCCAGAGCTTTGCCTTACTCCTGCCCCGATTGTCAGCACAAAAGGTGCAAGGTAGATCAGTTTTCTATTCATTCCTAATACTATGATCAATGTAGAATAGAACAGGTCGAATGGATACACTCCTACGGAGCATCC
>CAYQTZ010000192.1:0-6060 GCA_964420565.1 uncultured Hyphomicrobiales bacterium | reverse complement strand
GAAATGGTCGAGATAATTTTTTCCGATATGCAGAATGGTCTGGAGATACTTAGTCTATCGAACGCTGGCGTTGTGGAATACGACTCTACATATTTCCCGCATGTTCTTTGCAAAGATATTCTTATCAGGAATATTGCAGAGGATGATATTACTCTGGAGAATGCTTTTACTTTCTTGAATACAGAATTTTCGGTACCACTGTCCCAATTCCCTATCCACATCCCTGCGGGAGAGACAGTTAGCTTGCAGGTCTGCTACTCTCCGCAGAAGCTGGGTGAAGCAAGGGATACACTGGCTTTAGAAGATTTCTGCAATACTCA
The DNA here is from genome assembly GCA_964420565.1 of uncultured Hyphomicrobiales bacterium. Lineage (GTDB taxonomy): Bacteria > Bacteroidota > Ignavibacteria > Kapaibacteriales > UBA2268 > CAYQTZ01. The sequence goes on along the minus strand of CAYQTZ010000192.1, from coordinate 5,740 downwards.
GTATATACCATTGCATGGTATCTGCCCTGCAAATACTCATACAGGAAATTCACGATGCGATGTAAGAACACAGCTAATAACGACTGAACTGCCTGAAAAAGGGGTGTTCTCAGCATCTCCGCCAGTGCCAAATCCTTCGACTGGTATTATTGAGATAGATTATATTATTAGTAATGATCAGGATGTTTCTCTAACAGTTACAAATTCTCTGGGGATCAGTATTAGCCAAGCAAATATCTCTCAAAACGCAGAGTATTACAACGAAAACATACAATTAGTAACTGGAAGGATAGACCTTAGCGATAAGCCGTCAGGAATTTATTTAATAAATCTTACAAATGGGTGCGACGTTTTTGGGTTTAATGTGTCTATATATAAATAGATGTTGATTTTTTGAAATAAACTTATTGAAATATGAAAAGCTTTATACTGATTATAACATTGTTCCTATTTGCAAATAATTTGCAAGCTCAGCTAATTGACATACCTCTCGTTGCACATTGGAGCTTCGACAATAAAAGCACGGAGGATATAAGTGGAAATAACTATCATGGTACTCCTGTGAATACAGTGGATTATGTTGCTGGTTTTGATGGCATAGGTAGTGCTGTTAGACTTTTCGGTAGAGAATATAAAATACACAAGGACGGTAACAAAACTTTGCTCGGCAGTCATATACTGCTACCAAAAATTAATTTCGATTCTCTTGCTGAATTCTCCATTACTATGTGGGTTAAAGAAGGAGAGCTGCACCTCTGGGAAGGCGAATCCTATATTTTCTGGGGGGATTATTCACGCGGCTGGTTAGGTATTGGCGTTTTCCCCTTACTAGACGGTACTGGCAACCCCACTCTTTATAGTACTTATGCTGTGGGCGCCCGCCAAAATTACATAAACGATATTGATCCATACAGAGATTTTTTCGATTATGATCTGAAATATAAATGGGTGTTCTATGCTTTGACTTATCAGGACGGCACTATAAAAGCATATCGAAACAGAGAACTGCTTGGCACTTACGAACAAACAATTAATATATCCGGAGATAACGCCGCTATCGGATGCCACTGGATCTCTGGTGATTCTCTTTCCGCTCGTATGGATATGGATGTTGATGATATAAGGATATATCATGGCGTTTTGCAAGAAGATGACCTTCAGGTATTGCAGCAGTTTTGTAATAGTAGCGGTTTGATAGCCAACTGGACATTTGATGAAGAGGAAGTGCCTGATACCAATGTTATGGATATAAGCGGCAATGATTTAAATGGAAAATTAGTTGAAACATTCAGCAGAGATATTGGTGTAAAAACCGAAGGTAGTTCAGTAGTTTTTTATGGTCCCTATGCCAATATGATCGCTGGCTATATGCAGCTTCCTTTTGTTAATTTCTATCATTTTAATGAATTTTCTGTTAGCATCTGGGTGCGTGAAAGAAATTACGATATGCTGCAATATGCTTCATATTTGTTCTATGGCGATTGGAATAATGGCTGGTTGGGAATAATACGAAAAAAGGAAAACCAGAACATTCCGAATAGCCCAAACAGTATTCATTTTACTGTCGGGGGCAATCAGCTACAGAATACTATTTCGATTCCTTACGATAAATACTGGGGAAATATCTGGACGAATTATGTGATGACATATAAAAATGGTATATTAAAAGCTTATGCAAATGGAAAATTCGCTGGCGAAATTGCTGCAGAAATAGATATTGATGGGGTAAACGGTTTTTCTGGGATGCTTAGAAGCAGCGAAACTACATCCGCCTCTGGTAGTTTCGAAGGGCATATTGATAATTTTAGGATATTTTGCTATGCTCTTGACGAAAACGAGATTGCTAAGATATATCAACCATGCGACCACACTCAATTCAATTTAAATTCTTTTCAGGAAGAGTATGATCATATGCTCGGAATAATTGGTAATGCTTATATCACTAATGATGTACTCAGGCTCACAGAAACCTTTAATGATAAAAGCGCCGTGTGGTACGGCAAAAAAGTCCCTGTGAGAGAGGGATTCGAAACCGAATTTGCCTTTAGAGTCAGAAATGGCAATAATAATGGCTATCCTAATGATTTCCAGCCCGGTGGCGACGGATTTGCATTTGTTATTTATAACGGCGGAAACTATGAAATAGGGGAGGATGGTCCCGGCAAAGCTAATGGTATAAAGGGATTAAAAAACTCTATTGCTGTTGAATTTGATCTATATATGAATGACCCCACAGGTGAATTTGATTATAACGACCCAAATGGAAATCACGTAGCAATACAAACAGGCAGACAGTTGGCAAATTCTGCTCAGCATAATGTTTCAAATACTTTATTCATTACTGAAGATATTCCTCTTATTAAATCTGATGGCTCTCAAATTTATTACGTTAAAATAGATTATAACGTAGAGCCAAATTCATTTAGAGTTTTCCTTGATACAAATGGCAGTTTCAGCGAACCAATAATTGCTTTAGATGACTTCGATATTAGCTCAATAATAGAGCTGGAGGATGGCAGCAAAGCTTTTATTGGATTTACTGCATCTACTTCAGAAGTGATGCAGACACATGATATACTTTCCTGGTCGGCATGCCCTTTCTTTACTTTTTGCGAAGATTTGAATGCAGAAATTATTTCTGATAAAGACACACCAATTTGCGAGGGAGATAGCGTAATGCTTAATTTAGATAAACATTACGCTTTCTATGAATGGTCCTCAGGCGAAATCTCTGAGCAGCTCACTGTAACTGAAACTGGTGATTATTCTGTAAAAGTTTATGATGAAAATGGATGTAACGAAGAGGTTACTTTTTTCGTTGATGTGATCCCTTTCCCCGAGCCAATTTTGAATGAGGGTGCTAAGTATTTGCAAATATGCGAAGGCGACAGCGCAACGCTTAAAACTAATGATAAGTACTTTTCATACCTTTGGTCAACGGGAGAAACTCTGGATTCGATTATTGTAACCCAGGCAGGAGAATATAGCGTTATCGTTACAAACGAAGCCAGGTGCTCAGGCGAAACATCTATTATAGTTGAAGTAATCGAAATCCCAGATAATAAGCTTTCTTTATCCGGGAATAATCTGCTATGCGAAGGCGACACATTAATTATTTCAGCTCCCGATGGCGGCTCCTATTACGCATGGTATGTAGATGAAAACAGCTCGCCTATAAGTAATGAACAAACTCTCTTCGTTTATGAAAGTGGTAAATACTATGCAGCTATAATTTTCGGAGATAAATGTGAGCTGATCTCTGATACAGTTGAAGTTCAAATTGTAAATCAAGAAAATTTCTTAGAAATAGATAACATAATTGATAATACTATTGATTTTGGAGAAACGACATATTTCAACAATATATATTATTCACTTTTAATTACAAATATCGGAGATAAAAAGCTAAGTCTGTGGGACCCCATACTGAAATACGGCACTGCATTTAGTCTGCCACAGAGCCAATTCCCAATGGAAATTCTTCCTGGCGAGCAAAGGGAACTAATTATATGCTATTACCCGACAGGTTTGGGTGCAGAAACTGATTCCTTATTCATAGAAGATATTTGCATGAGTATCGGCTTGCAACTAAATGGCATTTGTATAGAAGATGTTAGATTGGGGAACAGCCGATGCGATGTGCCAATAAATATTTCTACAAAAGAGCTGCCCGCTAAATGGCTCTCAACATCTGTGCCAATACCGAACCCGGCAATTGATCAGGTAAAAGTAGAGTATTTATGTGTGAATAATGATGAGGAGGAATATATTGCCGGGTATTTATATGATGTACTCGGCAAGATCAGATCAATCGCTGAGAACAAGAGAATTTCAACTGAAGGCATTAGCCGTGAATTCATTGAGTCTGGCGAGTTGATATTTGACGTTTCTGAACTTGCATCGGGGACATATCTGATTGTTATTCAAAGCAGTGAGTTTACGAGAACATTTAATATAATAGTTGAAAGATAATTTATACTAATTGCGATATTTTTCGTAATTTTTATTTTTTATTTTTCATTTAACCTGAGGAAAACTATGAAAAAGATCAGCATTGCTATTATTATCGCTTTTTTATTATTGATTAACTATTCTTCGAATGCAGAAGATAATATCATCTACGACAGCAAAATGACTTTTGAAGAAGCAATTGCAGGCACAAAAGCGCCCGCAGACTTAATCGAAAAGCTGTCATTGATAGATGTGCAGTACTACTCTTTTGACGGGAAATTGCATCAGGGACAGCTCGTAATACACAACGAAGTAAAGCAAGACGTTATTGAGATTTTTGAAATACTAAAAGATATTGAATATCCCGTAAATAAAGCTATTCCTATTGTGATCTACGACTGGTCAGATAACGCCTCAATGGATGATAATAATACATCAGCTTTTAATTATAGAGTCATTTCCGGAACCACTCGACTTTCAAATCATGCATTTGGCAAAGCAGTGGATATCAATCCTATGAATAATCCGTATATAACAGCAAATGGCAAAATAATTCCTGACGGAGGAAAATATGACACCGAAGTATTTGCTACTTTTACTGACGATCACCCCGTAGTAAAAGCATTCAAAGATCGCGGCTGGCGATGGGGAGGAAATTTCAATTCATATAAGGATTATCATCATTTTGACAAGGAATAGTTATTTTTACTCTTCCGTGTAGATAGCCTAATGACTCCACGATCCCACCCCAGCCCTCCGGGACTGTGTGATAGCCCCTGAAAACTCAAGAATTGATCCCCCTTGTATTCCCCCTTACAAGTAAGGGGGATTTTATCTTACTTCCCCGCTTGGTAAGAAGGGATCGAGGGGTGTTTATGAAAAAATATATCCGATTCATTCTTAAACAGCTCCTAACTCCCTTTTTATCGAAGATCCCGAATTGTCGGGAAAAGGGAGACATAGGGGGATTTTCTTGGGTTTTGCAATGGTCTTACTTTGATGATATGCAGCTATATTGTTACGAGATGAGAATGAAGAGCATAGGGGGGAACTATATGTTTGGCGGAAGTAAAGATCGCTGATATTTGGCATAATATTGGATAATTGTTTTGATTGGTCATCCGATAGCTGTTAGCGTTGTAATGATTATTTGAAAAGGAAACTAATAGCTGGCGTATAACGTCTATAGATAAGCTCAAACAAGAAAATGAATAAATATTAATCAAAATTCAGTAAATATTCGTAAGAAAATAGTGCTTGGTAATTCGTTTATTTGTAAGTACGATAGAATGTAAATGTAAATGAAAGAAATAAGTTGCATATATGAATAAATTTTCATATTATATAGATGGATAAATATTTTTTAATAAAAGAGATGAATAAATTAACTTTTCTAACTAATGAGGAGAAACTCATGAAGAACAAAACAAATTACAGAATTTCGTCGGCGTTGCTATTGCTCGCCGCATTTTTCGTCTTTGCCGTCGGGGAGATGGCGGGGCAGGACTTTACGCAGAATGCCGCATCAGCATCTTATTCTGCCGGTACTGGTGAAACTGGTGTAATAAGATTTTTAGGAGATGGTAGTTTTATTGGAGCTAATGGAGGAACAGCCCTCGGCGAAACTTCAAGAATTGAAGGTATTGTTGATTGGTCTGGTACTGCAACTGGTGTCCAAGATAGGATTTATACTAACCTCTATGTATCATCAACACATAATGGCATAACGGTAGGTAATTCTACGGTTACTGGTAGCGGTTATACAGAAGCCTGTGTACTTGCAGATTAT
>CAYQTZ010000191.1:1112-6061 GCA_964420565.1 uncultured Hyphomicrobiales bacterium | reverse complement strand
AGGAAGAAGAAGATAAATCGTGAACGAGCAAAATATGGAGTTGTAAATATTACATAATCAATCCAATACAGGAATGTCATATTTAACTAACTTAGTATCAAGTCAAGTATAGATAATTGGTCAATCAAGTACGGTTAGGGATATGCTCCCTAACCGATTGCTCTATGAATTAATATGGAACTGATCCGTTATAAACGATCATCAAGCTAATAGCGGAATGATGCTTTCCTGTATCGGACCTGCAACTTTTACTTCGCCATCGTCTGTTATATATACATCTATCTCTGTGCGGAATCCCATTTTTTCCTTTGGCATATAAATGCCTGGTTCTAATGAGAAACACGTACCAGGTAATATCATGCGTTCGTCTTTCGTTTCTAAATTATCTATGTGAGCACCATTGCCGTGTACTTCTTCGGCTATATTGTGTCCTGTGCGATGAATGAAGTATTTTCCATAGCCAGCATCTTCTACTATTTTGCGGACAGCGTTATCAACTTCCCAGCCATGAATTTCTTTGCCTTTTGCAAAGCTTTCTTTTACCATATTATGCCCTGCATCGCGTGCTTTGCGGATAATCTGGAAAAAAGTTTCAAATTTCTCAGGAACTTCTTTGCCGATATACCCCATCCATGTTACGTCATAATAAATGGCATGCGGTTTGTCAAATTTTGCCCATAGGTCTATCAGCACGAGGTCTCCTTCTTTCATAGCAAAGCTATTCTTTTCTGTTGGCTCAAAATGCGGGTCTCCTGCGTGTTCGTTAATAGCAACGATTGGTCCATCTTCCCACTTCATATTGTTCTTACGCATTAAATCGTGCATAAATGATTGTATTTCATATTCTTTGGGGTTTTCGCCTGCTTTTATTCTACGAGCAATCTCTTTGAAAGCTTCATCTTTTACCATTTGCATTACATCTCCGGCTTCCTCATGGCTTTTAATGTCTTCTGGGTTTAGATGGGATTCGAAAATACTAACGAGGTCTGCACTGGAAACTACTTCTACACCGAAACTTCTGACAAGCTCAATAGTTCCTCCGTCCACTATTGAGACATAAGGGATAGCATTTTTCGGGGAGTATTGCATAGCTACTTTTGATGATCCCTTTAATATATTGCCAAGTAATTCGTGTTGTTGCTGCCATGGCAAATAAATATGCTTGCCGCCTGGCAAGTGATCGCATTTCCATGGTTCTATGGCATGCACCAACTTCTGTGGCTCGCCCTCTGCGGGAATATAATAAAACCATCTGCGGGAAGTGAAGCGTTCATCCATTCCCAATATTCTTGCTGCTATGTGGTCGCGGTTATGAAAATCATAGAATAACCATCCGTCAAAACCTGCGTCTTTTAATGCTTTTTGAATTGCTGATAGATCCATTGTCTTTCCTTCTTATTATTAAATATATCATGAGTATTAGTTCTTTATATCAATAAAGTAACGATTTTTTTGCTTAAGTATTGCTATTATTTGTTTATCACCATATAGATTTTGTTGCCTGTATCCTTAAAGCAATATTATTGATATCTGAATGTTTATGGAATATCTTGTACTTATGATATTAAATTCAAAGTAATGTGTAGATTTTTTGTATTAGGATCTTCTAATATTGCTTAATGTTATGTTAAAATAAATGTTCGACTTTTAACTTCTTGCTTGCTTTTATGTTCTTCACAAACACAACAACTCGTCAAAGATGAGATATTTCTATAAACTAAGACAATTGTAAAACCAAAGAAAATCTCCCTTTGTCCACCTTTTAAAAAAGTGGGATACCCCCGCATTTGATTACATATCAATGCCTTACTCCCCCTCTTTTATCGAAGATCCCGACTTGTCGGTAAAAGGGGGACTCTATGGGATTTTCTTCATTTTGCAATGGTCTTATTCTTTGTATGCTCAAATTCAACCTAAAATTCTTAATCAAATTTGAAATGTGAATTTTTCATTAAATAAAAATTTCTTAACTTGGGAAATTAGTTTTTGCGATATAATATTTTGGATTGAAGAAGTACTTTTTATAAACTATTATTAGGGTAATTTATGTTAAAAGGGCACCCAAAAGGATTGATCGTTTTCTTCTTTGCTAATATGGGCGAGCGATTTGGCTATTATACAATGATAGCTATTTTTGTCTTGTTCCTGCAGGCAAAGTATGGATTCTCTTACGCAACTGCATCTCAGTATTATGGAACATTTCTCGCAGCAGTTTATTTTCTGCCACTGTTGGGAGGTCTGATAGCTGACAGATGGCTCGGCTATGGTAAAACAGTTAGCATTGGTTTGATAATCATGTTTATAGGATATTTGCTACTGTTCATACCCACATCTGTAGATGTCGGCTCGATGACTACCGGCTTGCCGTTAGTAGTTGGTGGCTTAGCAGTTATCTCTCTGGGAACTGGCTTGTTCAAAGGTAATCTACAGGCATTGGTTGGAAATTTATATGATGATCCGAAATACTCACAAAACCGCGACGTTGCTTTTAATATCTTTTATATGGGTATTAACGTTGGTGCCATGTTTGCTCCAACAGCCGCAGAGGAAGTCAGTAACTGGATACTTGGGAAGTATGGATTTACTTATTCACCGGATATCCCGGCTTTGGCTCATAAGTATCTGGCTGGAGATGCTTCTATTGTGCAAAAATTCGCAGATTTAGCGGCACAGCAGGGAGCTAATGTTGCCGATCTCAATACATTTGCTCTTACCTATATAAATGCTTTAGCTGAATCTTACCATTGGGCTTTCGGCTTGGCATGTATTTCATTGGTTATTTCTATGGTTGTATTTTGGGCATTCAGAAAGCATTACAAAGAAGCTGATATGACTGAAGCTCAAAAAGCCGCAAGTGAAGACCACAAAGACAGAGTTATCGAACTTACACCAGAGCAGACCAAACAACGTTTCATCGCTCTTGGCCTGGTATTTTTCGTCGTTATTTTCTTCTGGATGGCATTCCATCAGAATGGAGCAGCAATGACCGCCTTTGCCAGAGATTACACTGCCGATACCATAGGTAAGTTTACTAATATTTTCTTTGATCTTTGGGGACTTCTATCAATCTTCTTAGCCGTGGTTGGTTTAATTATGTTCTTTAAAACCTCTGATGGTAAATACAAAATAATAAGTGCTGGAGCAGTTATCGTGTTTGCTGTCATTGCTTATATCAGAATAGACGGCTACTCAGATGTTAATGCATTTTCACCACAAAAATTCCAGCATTTTAATCCATTTTTCATTGTGGCGCTAACTCCCGTAATAGTGGGATTATTCTCAATGCTTAGAAGGCATGGGAAAGAACCCTCTGCACCAAAGAAAATTGGAATTGGTATGCTAATTACTGCTATTGCATTTGCAATAATGATATTTGGATCGTTAAGCTTAACTGGTATGTCACCGGGTGATATAGGAGAGCAACGCGTAGCCGCAGATTTCCTCGTTTCACCCTACTGGCTGATAGCCACATATTTCACACTGACAGTGGCAGAACTATTCCTTAGTCCTATGGGGATCTCATTCGTCTCGAAAGTGGCACCACCAAAATACAAGGGCTTGATGCAAGGCGGTTGGTTTGCTGCTACTGCTATAGGAAATTATGCAATAGCTTTAGTTGCATATTTCTGGGATATATTGCCATTGTGGGGCTTCTGGGCAATATTGGTAGTGTGCTGTCTGCTTTCTGCTGCATTTATATTTGCAGTGCTGAAGAGATTAGAAAAAGCAGCCAATGCGTAAATTTTATTAAGTATTTTTTACAAACCTTCCGAAGAGACTTTCTTCGGAAGGTTTTTTATGTGAAACACTTTAAATTCATATTTCCTCTTTTCCTTTTTTTTTGCTATTTTAATAAATTGTTTTAGAATTATAATAAAAGGTTTAGCTATGACATTAAACGTAAATATTGATCATGTTGCTACAGTTCGCAATGCTCGCGGAGGAATTGAACCGGAACCCGTTACTGCTGCACTGAAAGCAGAACTCGCTGGTGCCAATGGAATAGTATGCCATTTGCGAGAAGATAGAAGGCATATAAACGACCGCGACCTGAGACTTATCAGGGACTTAGTTACCACGAAACTTGATCTGGAGATGTCTGCTAACGAAGAAATAATCAATATTGCACTAAAGACATTACCAGACCTCGTAACAATAGTTCCAGAAAAAAGGCAGGAACTGACCACCGAGGGAGGGCTCGACGTATCAGGCGATATAGAAAGATTTAAAAAATTATGCTACAGAATGCATGAAAAAGATATTGAAGTGAGTTTTTTCATTGAACCCGAGCAGATACAAATAGAAGCTGTACTTGAATGTGGAGGCGATATGGTAGAATTCCATACAGGCACATATGCTAATTTGAAAACAAGGGACAGCATATCTGCGGAGATTAACAGAATTAAACGCAGTGTAGAGCTTTCTCACAAAGCAGGCTTGATGATAGCCGCTGGGCATGGCTTGAACTACCAGAATATCAAACCTCTATGCAAATTCCATGAAATTAACGAATTCAGCATTGGACATTCTATTATATCTTATGCCATTTTTTATGGAATAGAGGAAGCTGTCAGCAAGATGATAGCCATAATTAATGAATCTAAATAGCAACAATTTTTTATCAATAATTTAAGAGATGTAAATGAAAAAGTTTGTGATTATAGGTGTAGTACTCGCTATTATACTGATAATTGTCTTTATCAGTAATTTCAACAAGGCAGCCGAACTCGAAGAGCAAACAAAGAAATCATGGGGTAACGTAGAAAATGTGCTTCAGAGACGCTATGACTTAATTCCCAACCTCGTCGAAACAGTGAAGGGCTATGCAGAGCACGAAAAAGCAGTTTTTACAGATATTGCCCAAAGCCGTGAGAAATATTTTCAGGCTGATTCACCTGAAGAAAAGATCAAAGCTTTTAAGGATCTTATCCAAAAAATCAAAGTTGAAT
>CAYQTZ010000191.1:0-1102 GCA_964420565.1 uncultured Hyphomicrobiales bacterium | reverse complement strand
TAAAGAAACATATCCCGAGTTGAAAGCTAATGAAAACTTTATGCGTCTGCAGGATGAGCTTGCCGGCACTGAAAACAGAATTGCTGTGGAGCGCCGCCGTTATAATGAATCAGCGGAAGAACTAAGGAATTATGGGCGTTCCTTCATTGGGGGATTTTTTGTTAGCATTCGTGGTATTGACTTAGACGAATACGAATACTTCAAGGCAGAATCTGCCGCACAAACGGCTCCAAAGGTAAAGTTTTAGAGGAGCTTAACGAGGTAATCCCTTTTGAATTCAAAAAAAAATGGACTCTACAAATTCTGATAGAGTCCATTTGTTATATTTAATAATGTATTCTTATGCTCCTGCTGGAGTAGCCTTGCGTGATTTCAATTCACTATCCAGCATGAACAAAGGTGATTTGCTGTCGCCGGCAAGCTTCAGACAATCAACTATTTCGCCTGTTGTTGCTTCTTCTTCTACTTGTTCGTTAACGAACCATTGAAGCATATTGCTGGTGGCGTGATCTCTTTGTTCGAAAGAAAGGTCTGCCAGTTCGTTAATATTTTTTGTTATATATCTTTCGTGCTCAAGAGCTTTTTCGAATGCATCGAGAGTAGAAGCCCACTCTGTAGGGGGTGCATCAATTGTTCCGAGTACAATTTTGCCGTCGCGTTCGAGTAAATAATCAAAGAATTTCATTGCGTGCTGCATTTCTTCGCTAGCCTGAATGCGCATCCAGTTAGCAAATCCATTCAAATTTTTTGAGTGGTAATAAGCCGCCATAGCTAAGTATAGATTAGCTGAATATAACTCTCTGGTAATTTGTTCATTGATTGCGTCTTCCATTACTTTTGAGATCATCTTGGTATCCTTCTATAAATGTTAAATAAATAGTATCAAAGTTCATACTTTTAAACGAATAAGAATTATTATTAGTTTTTTTTGAGATTAATGCCTATTGCAATAAGAAAGAAAAGGCTCTTCGTGCTCACATTCCAAAGTGTAGGTTTATAATTGTTTATTTAGCAATTAATATTTAGACCATTGAAAAAGTCCAAAAGCTGATCCCTCCCCGACCCTCCTTAATTTTTAAGAGAGAGAGTAACCCATTGAAAT
>CAYQTZ010000190.1:0-6069 GCA_964420565.1 uncultured Hyphomicrobiales bacterium | reverse complement strand
GAAAACTCTCTTACATGGGCTTTGAAATAAAGGCAAGGTTTGTGTTTAAGCAAATGATTGAATTTTCAGAAATATAAAATGTGTGATTATATGGCTGAATATCCATAAAAAAATAATTTCCTTTTGTTAGTTTCACGCTGGGGCAGTACAGATTTAAATAGTAATTCACTTTCATCTTTAAAGATCAATATTATACATGACACTATTATTGACAGTTAATATACATAAAATTATTTTATTAAAGTAAAATATGAAAAATGGAAGAACCTATCAGTCCATCTCCAAAAACATTCAGGTATCCATCACTGCTGAAACTGTCAACATTTCTGCCATTGTGGTTTGGCGTAATTTTCGCAATTTATTGATAATAAAGAAAATATAAGAATATTATGGTCGGGGTGAGAGGATTTGAACCTCCGACCTCTTCGTCCCGAACGAAGCGCGCTACCGGGCTGCGCTACACCCCGATTATTACAAGATTACAAATATAAGCACATAGTTCTGTTTTGGCAAATTTATTTTTTATCCATAAAAAACTAACCAATATTCATAAGAGCTGATATTATAGTAGTATATCTCAATAATACATAGATGTTGCTCTTATCCTAAAATGTAAATTACGTAGCGGCAGTTATAAATTCCCCAAATGCAAATATCAATTCCCAATTTTTTTTGGTAAATTTATCTCTTTTTGCGAAAAATGACTTATCTTTGAGGAATGAAGTTTTGAGAATAATTGAATGAATAGCATGGATTGTACTACAGTTATCGGGGTAGTAGCTGGCATATTAACTACTATATCCTTCCTGCCGCAGGTTATTAAGGCATGGAAGACCAAACAAACAAAGGATATTTCTATGGGTATGTATTCTATATTTGTTACAGGGGTGGCTCTGTGGTTAGTTTATGGTATTGCTATACGGGACTTTCCTGTAATAGCAGCTAATGCTGTAACTTTTATCCTTGCTGGATCAGTTTTAGTAATGAAGATATTATATAAGTAATGAAAAATGCCAGTGTAATAATACCTGCCGGCGGGGTAGGAAAAAGGTTCGGCGGCGATCTGCCCAAGCAATACATAGAGCTTGAGGGCATCCCAATCATTTTAAGAACACTTTTATGTTTCGAGCAAAGCCCTTATGTCGTAAATATTATTATTGCCGCTTCCGACGAATGGTATGCCTTCATTGATAATTTAATTTCAAAATATAATATAAAAAAGGTAAAAGATATAATTTCCGGCGGGAAAGAACGACTGAATTCTATAGATAACGCTTTGAAATCAGAACATTTATACAATAGCGATATAATTCTCGTGCATGACGCAGTTCGCCCTTTTGTAAGCCAAAAGCTGATTAAAGAAATAATTGAAGCAAGCGATAAATATGGAGCAGCAATTCCGGGGATCAACCCTAACGAAACTATCAAATCTGCGAATGCTGACAATATTGTACAATCCACTTTGAACCGCTCTCAAATCTGGAGCATACAGACACCTCAGGGCTTTCGACGGCCATTGATATTAAAAGCTTATCAAAATGCTATTAGAAAAAATATTTTCGGAACTGACGACAGCTCACTCGTAGAAGCAATAGCACATAAAGTAAAAATTATTCCGGGTGAGCCACAAAATATTAAGATAACAACTCCGTTTGATATGTCGATTGCTGGTAAAATATTGAAAACTTTTAAATGATAGATTATACAAATGAAAAGAACGAACTAATAAAGAAAGCAGGGAGCTTTTTCGATAAAGATTCTCTTGCCAATGCTACTCTTTTGCTCGATGAAATAATTGATTTGCAGCTTGATTTTGAATCGCTGAAAACGGGCTTTTTCCTATATGCAGACATAAGCCATCCCTTGGCAAGGAAGGAGCTTGTTGGAATTATTGGCGAGCCGACAGTACAAAGAATAGAACTGCTCAAACGACTTAGTGGCATATCTGTACCCGAAACTAAAAAGAAAATACTTAAGCTCAGGAAACTATTCGTTGAGCTGTCAGATGATCTTTCTGTGATTTTTATAAAGCTGGCTGAGCGGCTTTTCCGACTGAAACAATGCGCCCGTAATAATTCTGCTGATCTGAAACGAATTTCCGAAGAATGTCTTTATTTATATTCGCCTATAGCCCATCGCCTGGGCATCAGGAAAATTTATTCAGAAATGGAAGATATAGCATTCAAAGTGCTTTTCCCAAAAGAATTTAATAAGATCTATCATAGAATTGAGAAGAAACGCCCCTTATTCCAAAAAATGCTCGACGATATGAGCCACCAACTCTTGAAAGTATTAAAGGAACATGGAATTGATGCAAAAATATACTCAAGAGTCAAAAAACCATATAGTATTTATAGAAAAATAGATAGCAAAGGGGTTTCATTCGACGAAATATTTGACTTGTTAGCCCTAAGAGTGATAACAAAGAAAGTTGATGATTGCTATTTGACTTTGGGGGTCGTTCATAGCCACTGGATTCCGATTGGAGGGAGATTCCGCGATTGGGTTACATATCCAAAGCCAAACGGCTACCGTTCTATTCAGACAACGATCCATACACGAAGCGGCGATAAATATGAAATTCAGATACGCACCGAAGAGATGCATAGCGAAGCAGAGTATGGCTCAGCAGCTCACTGGGCTTACAAAGAAGGAGTAAGCACACAGGACACGTGGATAATGCGGCTTAAGGAATTCTTAGAAAACGATGATTATTTCGATGATCCTTATCTTTTGTTCGATTTATTGAAATCAGAATTCAAACGGGATTATATTCATGTGCTTACACCAAAAGGAGATATTAAGACTTTACCTGAAGGGTCCACTCCTATTGATTTTGCCTTTGCTGTGCATACTGATCTGGGTTATAAAGTAACCGGAGCCAGGATAAACGGTAAGTTTGCCAAGCTCAAAACCGAGCTTAGATCTGGAGATGTTGTAGATGTACTTTCCTCGAATAACGCCACTCCCTCGCTTGATTGGCTTAGCTTCGTAAAGACTGCCCGCACACGCAATAAAATAATGAAATGGTTCAACAAACACGAGCGCGAAAGTAAGATAATAGAGGGTAAGAAAACTTACGAAAAACTCATAAAAAGATATCGCAACAAAGTTGAAGACCACTTAGATGGCTCTGATATAAAAAATAATCTTGCAAAACTTGGCGTAAAATCTTTTGATGATCTATACTTCGAGATTGCAGGCAAAGGTATAAAAGCCAGTCTCCCATTACTAAAGAAGATATACCCCAAGGCATTCAAAAAAGATGATAGCAAATTGCTCCTAAATAAAAACAGGAGAAAGAAAGATAATGAACCAAAAATTAAAGTTGAAGAGATGGACGGATTAGTTACTAAGCTTGCCAAATGCTGCAATCCTGTTAAGGGCGAGCCGATAATAGCTTATGTAACCAAAAAGTCTGAATTAAAAATTCACTCTAAGCATTGCAAATATATAAAAAAGGGATCTTTCGACCCCAATAATCTTAAGAATGCAGAATGGGTTTTCGACGATTCTATGCAGGAAGTCAGTATAAAAGTTTTTGGTGAGAATTTCAATAAAATGCTGAAGGCAACAATAGATGCCGCTGACGATCTTAAGCTGCCTATTATCTCTACAAACAGGTTCCATGCAGGTGTTCGAGGCGAAGGATTAGTTATTATGATAAGCATAAAGGGTATTGATGAGCTAAACCAATTCAAAGGCAAGGTCCTGAACTCCAAATATGTTGAAAGGGTAAAAGTAACCTGATATCAATACTTTTTGTAGTTTTTTAGTGATATTTTTCTTACTTTAAGAACTTTAAAAAATTAGATTTTATAATAATAATGAGGATATCATGAGATACTTTTCACTAATTTTTGCAGCAATGATAGTCTTGCTTATACTTAATAATTGCTCTGATAATGACAAAGGAGAATGTAACGAAATGGGAGTGATTCCAGAAAGAACACAGAAAAAAGTAGTTCGCATACTGACTGAAAAGCACGGTGAAGAATATTCATTCAGGATCAATACAGGCGTTAAGCAAGCCGCATCATTCTGGATGGAACAGGACGGCGATGATGCCGAATTTGAGGAATTTTGCGAAGAGAATTTCGTCGCCGATAAAGAAACTTTAGACAAGAACTTCGTAAGATTACAAAAGAATTTTGAAGTGATAACGGGGCATTTCAACAGAGTAGTTCTCGACTTCAACGAGCCGCTACATCTTGATAAATACGAGATACTCCCAATAGACATGATCTTTGGTGCTTATAATCCAGCAGCCCACCTGCAAAATGATTTCTATAAAAATAAACTGGCTTTCTTCATACTTTTGAATTTCCCGCATTATACTCTGGAAGAAAAAAATGATCTCGGGAAAAGCTGGTCTCGGAAAGATTGGGCTTATGCGCGTATGGGCGATATTTTTACATCCCGCGTTCCCTCGGTGGTCCTGCAAAATATTTCTAAAGCAATGACAGAAGCTGATGCTTATATTTCCGACTACAATATCTATGTCGGACACATGCAGGATAATGATGGCAAAAGCTATTTCGATAAAGACAAAAAACTCATTACTCACTGGAACCTTCGTGACGAAATAAAATCAAAATATAGCGAAGCAACAGGACTACCTGCACAGCAGATAATCTACGAAGCAATGAAACGTATAATCACTCAGGAAATACCCGAAAAAGTGATCAACAGCAATGAATACGAGTGGAATCCTTATACAAACACAGTATATAAAGAGGGCAGTCAGGTGGAATTCACACCAGAGCCGAACACTCGCTACCAGCACCTTCTGACCAATTATCACACACGCATTGCTGCCGATCCATATAATCCATATTATCCAACTTATATTCAGCGGACTTTCCGCGAAGGTACGCAAATCCCACAGGAAGAAGTAGAAGCACTATTCGTAAAACTTGTTTCATCGCCGATAGTCAAAGATATTGCAGGTTTGATCAAAGAGCGACTCGGCAGAGACCTTCAGCCCTTTGATATCTGGTATGATGGCTTCAAAGCCCGCAGCACAATCTCTCAGGATATATTGGACAATGCCACAAAAAGCAAATATCCCGACAAAGATGCTTTCTATGCTGATCTGCCAAATATACTTGTCAAACTTGGTTTCCCACCCGAAAAAGCAAATTCAATAGTATCGCATATTCAGGTAGATGCTTCGCGTGGTGCAGGTCACGCATGGGGCGCTGAGATGAAGTCAGAGAAAAGCCGTTTGCGTACCAGGATTGGTGCTGATGGAATGGATTATAAGGGATATAATATTGCAGTACATGAATTTGGGCATAACGTAGAGCAGACCCTTACCTTACAGGATGTGGACTATTACATGATGCGGGGCGTTCCGAATACTGCATTCACGGAGCTTTGGGCATTCGTATTTCAGGCAAGGGACCTCGATCTGCTGGGCATAAATGATGATAACCCCGACAAAGAATATCTGACTATACTCGATAACTTCTGGTCTGTTTACGAGATAATGGGTGTATCGCTTGTGGATATGCACGTTTGGAAATGGCTCTATGATAATCCCAACGCCACACCAGAGCAGTTAAAAAACAAAGTGATCGAAATAGCAAAAGATATTTGGAATAAATACTTTGCAGAAGCTTTCGGAATAAAGGACGAGCCGATACTTGCCATTTATTCCCACATGATTGATTATCCTCTATATCTTTCAGCATACCCACTTGGGCACTTAGCAGAATTTCAGGTAGAAAAGCAGATGGAAGGTAAAAGCATAGGCGAAGAGATGATAAGAATTTGCACTCAGGGCAATCTGACCCCGAATATCTGGATGGAAAAAGCTACTGGATCGCCATTATCTGCCGATCCGATAATCGAAGCCGCTGAAAAAGCAGTTAAAGAATTGAAAAAATAGGTATATATTGGACCGTAGTGAACACGCATACGTGTTCACTACTGTTCTGGGGGCTGGTAAGACAATAAGATGGACTCCATCTGCGAGATGGAGTCCATCTGACAAATCCTCCGATTCGCCACCACTTCTCATTCCCAAACTCCGATTTGGGAATGCAATTATTTACATCCATGCAG
>CAYQTZ010000189.1:0-6083 GCA_964420565.1 uncultured Hyphomicrobiales bacterium | reverse complement strand
TCTGGAATATACTAAATATTTAGAACCGCAAGTATGTTGCAACGGAAGAGTCTATGTTATTCCCCGTAATGCCGAGACCAACGAGGTGATCAATGGAGTTAAAGTGCGACTATGGCAAGATGGTAATAAAATCAGAGAAGCTTTCGTTACTAACGGGTTTGCAGTTTTAGAAGCAATATGCGAAGGCTTATATGGTGTTAGTATATTACACGAAGAATTTGAGAATATTGAATTTGAACTTGAAATGGATTGCGATGACACTTTGGAAATCACAAGAACAATGGAACCTGATTGTTGCAATGGCATTATCAAGGTTTTCGTCAAAGACAGCGAAACCGAAGAAAGCTTAAATGGAGCAACTGTTGCACTTTGGCAAGATAGTAATGAGATTGAGATACTAACAGTAACCGATAGGAAAGTGGTCTTTGATAATGTTTGTAGAGGTGATTACGAAATTGTTATCACTAAGGAAGGATATACAGGAATGGAATTTGACTTCGAAGTTGGCTGCAATCAAATAAAAGAATTTGTAAAACTACTCGAAGAGAATTAGTTTTTTTATTAGGTCATGTATGATTTTTGAAAGCATAATTTAAAATTAAATGCAAATAAATCAAGCTATTAGCAAGATCATTTAATAGTATTTGTTAAAGATTATCAACTGCCACCATAGCTTTATTATGAGATGGAATTACTTCCTATCTTTGTAAAAGAGGATTTAGTAATTATCGAATAATTAAAATCTATGATAGCATATTAGTATTCATTGATTTATCTCTCAGAGCTACTAAAAAGCTATCATATTTTTTTCGACAAATCACATCATCTAATGTTTTATGTTGCTTATTAAATAAAAATTCTTTATTATAGATAAGAATAATTATTAGCGATAAAAATCATACTGTATGAAAACTATAATATGTGGCGGAGGCAGAGGATGCCGTTCATTACTCAGCTTGACATCAGGACCATTCCTGAGGCAACTCAAGTTAGACGTAAAAGCGGTTATTGACATAAATAACTACGCTAGCGGAATGATCTATGCCCGCCAAATTGGGCTGGAAACTTATCGAAATATAGAAAAAGCGATAAAGGCCCACCCCGACACACAAGTTATAATCGAGCTCACTGGCAGGGATTCTTTCCTAAAAGACCTGCAAGACAAACTGCCATCCGAAATAAAAATTATTGACCATACCTTAGCCCGCATATTCTGGGATTTGATAAGTTCCCAGGAAGAGCAGGCAAAGCAACTGATGGAGCTTCGCCGATTAGAAAAAGAGCTGGAATCGGAAAGAAATTTTTTTCAGTCTCTGTTCAATTCCGTAAACGACCTTTCAGTTGTTCTTGATATAGATCAAAATATTATTAAAGCAAATAAAAGATTTTATGAATTTGTAAAGCAGCCCCCTGAGGAAGTGTTGGGTAAAAAATGCTTCGAAGTAATGGCTCAAACTGAATTGGAATGCGATTTCGAAGAGCTTAAATGCACTTTTTCTAATATCATTGAAACTAAAAAACCTCAGGTCAGTATAACAAAGACATTACCCCCTAATGAGAATCATTGGGAAATAACGCGTACACCAATATTGAATGAAAATGGAAAAATTTACGCAATCTATGGTACTTGGCGAAAAATTACTGAGCGAATAATGATGAAAAGAGAGATCGAAACTGCCGAGCAAAGATTCAAAAGCTTTATAAATAATGCTCACGACTGGATTTCAATAAAAGATTTAGAAGGTAGATACGTAATTGCTAATCCAGTTACAGCCAGCGCATTTAATCTGAAACCTGAAGATTTCGCTGGGAAAAAGCCTCAGGATCTTCTACCAGCGAAACTAACAGAAACAATAAAAATGCACGACAACGAAGTTATCAAAACACAACAATACAGAAGCTATGATGAGATCATACCTGTTAAAGGAGTGGACCATCATTTTAAAACAATAAGATTCCCTTTAACTGACTATAGCGGAAAAATTACTGGTGTCTGTACTATCGCTCGCGACGTAACTAATGAGGTGCGACTTCAAGAACAGCTCGTGCAGACAGAAAAACTTGCCGCTCTCGGCAAATTAGCGGCAGGTGTAGCCCACGAGATAAACAATCCCCTAACAGGTATTTTAGCTTATGCCGAAGATCTCGTTGAAGAATTCCCCGAAGACAATATGTATCAGGAAGACTTCAAAGTCATTATCCGCGAAACTCTAAGGTGCAGGGATATAGTTCGCAATCTGCTTGATTTTGCACGGCAGGATAAACCCAAGTTAGAATCTGTCAATCCAAATATTATTTTGAATCAAACTGTAGCTATGGTCGAACGTCTGCCTGAGTTCAGAGATGTTCATATAAATGTAGAAGTAGAAGAGAACATACCCCCTATTCGTTCAGACCCACACCAGTTGCAGCAGGTATTGCTCAATCTTATTATTAATGCTTGCGATGCAATGAAAAAGAAAGGTACTATTACTATTTACACGGAATATTTTAGAAATGACAGCACTGTTGTAATATCTGTGGAGGATACTGGTCCAGGGATCCCTGAGAATCTCGTTGATAAACTATTCGAGCCATTCTTCTCTACCAAAGGAACTAACGGTTTGGGACTTGCTGTTAGCTGGGGAATAGTAGAGCGGCATGGAGGTACTATAGAAGTTGATATGGCTGACCAAGGTGGTGCTATTTTTAGAGTAGTACTACCAGCGAAACATTAAAAATGTATAATAAATATTTCTTAAAACAGAGGTGATGAGATGAAAAAGAAATTAAATATACTAATAGTTGATGATGAACAGATAGTCTTAGATAGCATTACAAAACATCTGCGTAAAGAAGAAAATCTTCAACTGATTACTTCACTTAGAGTAGAAGAAGCTATCGAAATAATGAAATCACAGAATATTCATATCATTCTCACTGACCTTATGATGCCCGAAATTGATGGTCTGGAGTTTCTGAAAATAACCAAAGATAACAAACCGGACACTATAGTGATAATGATAACTGGCTATGCTACTATCAACACAGCTCTGCAAGCGATGCAACTCGGCGCCTTTGACTATATTGCAAAACCATTTTCGAGAGACGAACTGAAAAAAGTTGTGCAACGCGCAGCAGACCTTGCCTACGCTTCTGTCGAGAATATCTCTGGGAAAAAAGATAGATCAAAAGATGATGCAGATAAATTACTGACCACAGTAAAAGGTATTGGTGAGCATAGCTGGATGATGAAAGAAGACGACGGAAACGTAAGAATTGGAGTAGAAAGACCTTTCTTGTATAGCGTTGGGAGAATCCAATCTGTTTATCTGCCTTCGGTCGGAGATCGTCTGCGCCAGGGTAGTGTTTATTTTCAGGTTTTCTCTGCTGATCTCAGATCGCAGTCCTTGCTCTCCCCTATATCTGGTATCGTAGTAGAAGTAAACGAAAATGTAAGTAAGAATCCTACAAAGTCCTTAGAAGACCCTTATGATTCTGGCTGGCTGATAAAACTCGAACCTGATAATTTCGAAGAAGAAGTAAAACTAATAGGAAGATGACACAATAATAAATGAATATTATTTCATAATCCAAGCTTTACCAAATAAATATATAATTTTTTTGTAATCAACTTGTTTTTCATCTTTTTTTTTAATAACTTAAAGATAAAATGTACATAAACAATTAAATATATGGAAAAGCAATCGAATCCTTCTTGCTTGTACTGCAAAAGTAAGAAAGTAATCAAACACGGAAAAACAACAACTGGTAACAGACGATATCGTTGCAGAAATTGTGGAAAAACTTGGGTGATGGAAAAAGTAGAAACCGTCAGACCCGACTTAGCTGATATAGTGGAAGCTTATCTGAATGGCAGGACTTGCAGGGATTTAGTATCAATCTATCGAAGTTCCCCACTAAGAATAAACCAAAAAATCCGAGAATTTTTGGATGGGTGTCCTAATTGGGAAGATTATTTAGATACATTCATGACAAAACATGAACCCAGGCTAATATATCTCGTAGGCAAGACATTTTCCTGTTCATGCAAAGGATCGAAAGAAAACACCATGTTTTTAGCGCTTGCTGTAGATGCGCTTTCTACAACTGTTCTTGGCTTCGAAATAGGAATGAAAGATTCCAAAGGACTATGGCTTTCTCTGCTTGACAGGCTAAACTGCCGCGGAGTGATTTGCCCGACCTTTATGGCTAACGCCACGAAAAATATAGAGGACGCCCTGCAAACCGTTTTCCCATACTCCTCACTCAGAATATTCTACCACAGAGCATACCGCGACAAAGAGCTGAATTGCTGCCTGTCCAGATTTCCTATTAATATAAAATTAATCAACGACGCTTTAAAAGCTTATGACTCAATGAAGAATAAAAATTTGAATAAATATCTTAGGAACACTAATGATCAGCGGTTAAAAGATATTCTTCAATCATCACCTGAGCAATTTACAAAACGGTTAAAAGAACGTCTTGATATGGGTCCAAGAATTAGAATAGATGGTTTGATGGCTAATTTCAGAGCGAGGTTCGAGAAGTTCCACATGCTGAAAGACGACCCTTACCCCTTGATAAACGGATGGATAGCTAAAACGATGACAACTCGTTTAGACAATGGATTCAGCCGGTTATCTATTTATGCACAAATACCGAGTTCTACTTCATTTAAGATGTTCTCTTGCGGTCAGATGCCTATTAATCTTAGACTGAACGAAGACAGCCCTTTGCTTAAAAGCTTCGTGATAGAAATATCAACACGCGGCTTGCAAATACCTGTGTTTTATTCAAAATGCGAAATGAAATTAGACAAATGCAGTTTATTTTAATTACTGCTTGATTATTCACTATAAACCTGATATGACACTAATAAATCTAATTATTTTAACCATTTGACTTGCTAAACTTCACAAATCATGGTAACACACCGAAAAAGACGGAGTTAGATAGATTGTACATCAAGTAACAATTATTCATTATCATTATTCACTTGAATAATGGGGATTCAACAATTATAAGCCATAATACTATTTGATCATGGCTCTGAAATTTTTTGCAGATTCCTACTCTACGTTTTGTACTTGCTCGCGAATACGTTCCAGTTCTTCTTTTACGGTAACTACTATCTGTGAAATCTGGGCATCATTGATCTTAGAGCCAATAGTGTTGATCTCGCGGTGCATTTCCTGCAGTAAAAAGCCTATCTTCTTACCTATGGCTTCGTTTGAAGCAAGTGTTTCATGGAAGTATTTAATATGCGAACGAAGTCGGACACACTCTTCAGAAATATCGAGTTTGTCTGCCAGTAGAACTATCTCAGTTTGAATCCTATGCTCATCAATTTCATCTGTTTCGAATAGCTGAGCTACTTTTTGACGAAGTCGGTCTCTTTCGTCAGGGATACGCTTAATACCCATAGCTTCAATTTCTTCAATATAATTGCTGATTATACTAAGCCGTTTTTTGAAATCTTTATAAAGCTGAGTTCCTTCTTTCTGGCGCATACGGTTAAGAGCCGTAAGGGCATTTTTTAAAGTTTTGCTTACTAACATCCATTCTTTGTCATTAGAATCGCTTTCGTCCATCTCGATAAATGAGTTAGAGAAATGCAAAACATGCTCGAGCTTGATCGATTCTCTTAGTTTAAGCTGCTTTTTCATATCATTCAGAGAATTGAAGCACTGCTCGGCGGTTTTAAGGTTTAGTGCGAACGGCTCTTCCAGTCCGTCTTGATCAATAGTTATAAAGAGCGAGACATTTCCCCTATCTAAGCGGGTTTTTATGATATCCCGTATCTCTAACTCTTTATGGAGTAAACTTCTCGGCACTCTTGAGTTGATATCCAAATACCTGCCGTTCAATGTTTTTATTTCAATTTTTACGTTAATCCCGGAATCGCTTGCTTCCGATTTGCTATAACCCGTCATACTTCTCATAATCAACCGTTATTCATTTATTAAAATATTAAAAAAACAAAATTAACATATTTTATTGTTTTATAAAAGAGATAAAGAGAATAATGTGAAAAAGTTTGTATTCAAAATTAAAAATTTGCAAAAAATCTTATTCATTACCTAAAAATTGAAGGTATT
>CAYQTZ010000188.1:0-6104 GCA_964420565.1 uncultured Hyphomicrobiales bacterium | reverse complement strand
TTCTGATAACGATTTTGTGAGTTTAAATTGAGACATTTCTCAAACTCATAATATATAGATTATAATTTATTCTCTGAATAAATGAAAGCTCTAGTAATGATATTCAAAGAGATTAAAATAACACAAAGGAAATAAAAATACAACGCAAAATGCTATAAAACCCCCATTATTTATAAAACGAAAGAAGATAAAATTATTTTTTTCTAAATTCATTATTTGTTAATTTTGCCTAATTTTGAGAATCATAAATAATTATATTGTTTGTATATTGAGTTATTAATGGAAAAACAAAGAACGATAATAGACCCGGTTTCATACTCCGGTGTAGGATTGCATACAGGAGATTTCTGTACCGTCACTTTCCACCCGGCACCAGAGAATTACGGATATAAATTTATTAGAACAGACCTCGAAGAGAATAACGTCATCCCGGCTTTGGTTGATAACGTCGTAGATCTCTCCAGAGGCACTACACTCGGGATCGGAGATGTGAAAGTACATACTGTAGAACATGTATTAGCAGCGCTTCGCGGGTTGCAAATTGATAATTGCAGAATTGAACTTTCCGGCAAAGAGCCACCGGTGGGCGATGGAAGTTCAAAACCCTACGTAGAGACTTTGCTAAAAGCAGGCTTTGTAGAGCAAAATGCCAAGCGGGAGTATTTTGTAGTTGATGAAACCATCAGATATATAAATGAAGAAAAAGGTGTTGATATAGTCGCATTGCCGCTTGATGATTTCAGAGTAACGGTAATGATAGATTATTATAACCCAGCTCTTGGCAGCCAGCACACAGGGCTTTTCAATTTAGAAAAAGAGTTCGTTGATGAGTTCTCGTCTGCCCGTACTTTTTGTTTCCTTACCGAAGTAGAAATGCTTTATGATCAGGGCTTAATAAAAGGCGGCAAATTAGACAACGCACTTGTTATTGTTGACAAAGAATATGATAACATAGGCTTAAAGAAACTGAAAACTATGTTTGACCTCGACGAAGAGCCAATACTCGGTAGTAGTGGTATATTAAACGATACCGTTTTGAGATTTAAGAATGAGCCAGCAAGACATAAATTGCTTGATATGCTCGGCGATCTTTCTCTGGCAGGTGTTAATATAAAAGCACAGATTTTGGCAGCAAGACCTGGGCACGCCAGCAATATCGAATTTGCAAAAATGATCAGAGCAGCATATCTGAAGAAAAAACCTATGAAAAAAGTAGAGGATTACGATCTGAGCAATCCTGTTTTTAACATCTATGAATTAATGAAGTATATGCCCCATCGCTATCCTTTCCTTTTAATAGATAGAATAGTTGACTATGATCCCGAGCATGATACAATCACTGGCATCAAGAATGTAACAGTAAGCGAACCCTACTTTGTCGGGCATTTTCCTGAGTACCCCGTAATGCCGGGAGTTCTGATATGCGAAGCTATGGCTCAGACTGGTTGCATTCTATTACTCAAAAGAATTGAAGATCTTTCGAAGATATTAGTCCTGTTCCTTGGGATTAAAAATGCAAAATTCAGGAAACCTGTAATACCTGGCGATCAGTTGCTGATGAGCTTAGAAATGACAGGCAAACGCTTTAACACTTATTTTTTCAAAGGCACCGGGTACGTTGATGGCAATATAGTAGCCGAAGCCGAAATACAGGCAGCAGTTGTTGATAAAAAGGATTTAGAAAAAGAATGATAAATATACACCCAACAGCAATAGTTTCTAAAAAAGCTCAAATTGGAGAGGGCGTTTCCATAGGTGCCCATTCAATAATTCACGATGATGTGGTAATAGGAGATAATACCGAGATACGCACTTCCGTAGTGATCTCTGACGGAGCAAGGATAGGCAAGGAATGCAGAATATACCACGGATCTGTAATAGCTACAGAACCGCAGGATTTAAAGTATGACAATGAAAGAACTTATGTAATAATTGGCGATAGAAATGTCATACGTGAGTATGCTACTATCAACAGAGCTACTTCGGCTACCGGAAAAACCACAATTGGGAATGATTGTTTGATGATGAGCTATGTCCACATTGCGCACGATTGCCATCTCGCAGACAATATTATTATATCGAATGTAACACAATTAGGCGGTCATGTAACTATAGAAGAATGGGCAACATTAGGTGGAGTTGCCAAGATACATCAGTTCACTACACTCGGCTGCCACTCGATGATAGGCGCTGACGTAAAGATAGTCAAAGATGTTCCTCCATACACTTTAGTTGGCAATAATCCAGCCAAAGTAGATAAGCTAAATATCATAGGACTCAAAAGGCGGGGTTTCTCTAATGACGTTATCAAAGAGATTGATAACTTCTACCGTACTATTCTTTGGTCAAAATATAATGTTACTCATGGATAGATTCAGCATTGTATAGATTTTATTAAAAAATCTGAAAGAGGTATATACAGATAAAATAATTTTTTCGTATATTTGTCTTATAGATAAATTAAGTACAACAAAAAATCGTTAGCTTATAAATTTTTAATATCCCATCTGAAATATTTTGTGAACTAATGCACAGAAAATGATAATTTATTACCAATAAGAATTCAGTTTACTAACATAACGGAGAGAGAATAAGCCAATACCTTAACTTATTGTTTTATGGTTAATTTAGGGGTACTGCTTATAGAAAGATGATGTTTACCATTGTGCTATGGTTAACAATTATTATGGAGTGTTATGTTGACATCATCTTTGCAATTCCGTCAGAAGGTTTACAGCGAAAGAACCGTTTCTGTACCTCAAAAAAGTATTTTTCGCAGCAAAGCCTACGGCTCATTAATTTTTCTTCTGAGCGATTCTGTATCAATAATTACAGCATTTTTTCTTACTTACTATTTGTTTAGTTTTAGCGATTTTACTTTAGTTCCCAGCGTCATATCATTTAAGATACTGGTCGTAAGCGGAGTTTGCTTTATGCTATCTAACTATTTTATAGGGCTTTACCCTGGCTATGGCATTGATTCGGTAGATGAGCTTAGGTCATTATTCTACGGTACTGCTCTTGTGATTTTTTTAATAGTGATATTCTGCGGCTTTCAGAATGATCTTACAGTTTCAATCGCATTATTTCAATTAGCTTTTTCCTTTGTGTTATATACATCTGCAGTAGCTAACAGAAGATATTTAAGGAAATTACTTGTAAATACCAACTGGTGGGGTATTCCAGCTGTGCTATATGGTTCGTCCAATGACGTAAAATTAATGCTTGAAGCGTTAATATGCCAAAAGGAAATTGGCTTAAAGCCAAGAGTTTTTATAGAATCCGACGAGATCAGCAAAAGCTATAATGGCGATGAATCTGATATCGCCCCATTACTCTACATCGCCGATAAGACCAATATAGACCATTTGGTCATAGCACTATCTGACTCAAATAAAAAGTTTATCAGAGAAAATATTTATAAGCTTACTGGCAAAATAGCCAAAATAACCCTTGTCCCCGATACTACTGCCATAAAAAGTCTATGGCTTTCCACTCGGAACCTGAATGATCTGATTAATGATAATAAATCAAAATTGACATCAAAGAATCTAATACTAAAAAACGTTTTCGATAAAATATTTTCAATAGTATTTATGCTGCTAACTGCTCCGCTTTTTGCTTTATGCAGTATCGTAATATTTCTTGAGAACAAAGGATGCGTTTTCTTTAAAAGTATCAGAATTGGTAAGGATAACAGAGCTTTCAATATACTAAAATTCCGCACAATGATAGATGATGCCGAAAATATTCTGAACGAAATACTCCATAAGAATCCCGACCTGAAGAAAGAGTATTATAAATATCACAAACTAAGCAAAGACCCGCGTGTTACTAAATTCGGTAAGTTCCTGCGAAGATTCTACATAGATGAAATTCCCCAGTTCCTTAATGTATTATTCGGAGATATGAGTTTGATCGGCTCGCGACCTTACTTCAGAAAAGAAATTGATAAAATGGGAGATATCAATAGTATTATACTTCAGATGAGACCTGGCCTTACTGGACTTTGGCAGGTAACAGATAGCTATACAGCAACATTTGAGCGAAGAACTTTGATAGATATTTATTATATTCGCAACTGGACTTTTTTCCTTGATATATTTATTATTGCAAGAACTATATCTTGGGTATTAAAAGGTAACGGGAAATAACGTTGTTTGAATATATAAAGTATCGCAAATGAAGATATGGCTATTGCTAATTATTATGATGATGCCGACTGCTAACAGCTTAGCGTTCGAGAAATTACTTTTTACACCACTTACTGCCAATGTATTCGAGCCGCGTATCGGCAGTTCGTATCAATTTTCCAGCGATAAGCTCCGATTAGAAATTGGGGCATCTTTTGATCTGGCAAAATTGGATGTATTCGAAAATGTAGAAATGCGATTCGGAACGGATTTTTTTACTTATACACGGCTCCGCTCCGAAGGCAGCTTTAAATTCCCCGTTGAGACATCCGATTATTTCTTTGGGGTGAATTTTTCAGCAAAAAGGCAAATTAGGGAAATTGAACTGACTAGCCGCCTTAGAATAGCCCATATATCCTCGCATTTGGTGGACGGATATGCCGCAGGCGATACATTCTTGCAATCTCCTTTTGTTTACAGCAGGGAGTTTACTGATCTTGTAATGGCATTAGGATATGATGCTTTTAGAATATATCTTGGCTGGCAGATATTATTCTCTACAATACCTGAAAATTTTGAAACAAATAACTATCAGCTTGGAATAGAGTGGAGACAGCCGCTTTTTTCATTTGTGGACTTCATAGGTGGCTATGATCTGAAACTAACAGGAATTGATGATGCTTATAGTGCTATACATTCATTTCAGACAGGATTATACTTTGCCCTGTCAGATAATGCAGGAGTAGCGGTGGACTATAACTATTACGAAGGCAAAAGCATACATGGTATGTTCTATAGGGATATTGATATTTATTCATCTATTGGTTTTCGGGTTATATATTATTATTAAATTTTGCTATTAAGAAAATAATTTTTAACTTTATATTTTAATTTTCATATTAATCTTAAGGAGTGATAATGGCATTTTCATTAAATCGTGCGCAGCTTATTGGAAATCTCGGTGCAGACCCTGATTACAGAGCTTTACCATCGGGTACACCTATTTGCAAACTAAGTATTGCTACTACTGACAAATATAAAAATAGCGAAGGTGAATGGCAGGAAAGGACAGAATGGCACAAAGTTACTTTATGGCGGAATTTGGCTGATATTGCTAATCAATATCTCAAAAAAGGAAGTAAAGTTTTTGTAGAAGGAAGAATAAGCACTAGTTCTTACGAAAAAGATGGAATAACACGCTACTTCACAGAAGTTGTGGCGCAAAGCCTTATTATGCTCGACTCAAAAGGCAGTAGTGGCGGCGGTGGTGGTAATTACGAACAAAGCTCGGGTGCATCTTACAGCCAGCAATCTGAGCCACAGGAAAAGCCATGGGAAAAAGACCTCCCCAAAGAAGATGAGAACGAAGAGGATATTCCGTTTTAATCAGCAATAAACGAAAATCAATTATGGCAACATTATTTCTATTTGATATAGACGGAACAATACTTACTTTCAAACATTATCGCTCTAAGGAAATATTCTCTGATATGATCTATGCCTTATTCCAAAACAGGGTGAAATTTCAGAATCTCCCCAATTTTGCAGGCATGACCGATCTGCAAATTCTTAGAGAAATTGCATTGGAGATAGATCATCCTTTTGATGAGATAGAATTAAATATAGAAGAAGTGTGGGCAAATATGCTTCCTGCTTTTCGTAAGCATACTAACGAAGAGCATATTGTGCTAATGCCCGGGATAGTGGCATTATTAGATTTTTTAAGCAACAGCAAAGATGTCCATCTCGGGCTGTGTACCGGGAATTTCCGCGAGAACGCTTATCTGAAGCTCAGCGTTTTTGGGCTTGATAAATATTTTCCTTACGGCTCATTCGGTAATGACAACGAAGATCGCAACAAGTTACCACCCATAGCAGTGCAGCGAGCAAACGAAAGCGTGGGCAGCGAAATATTTAATTATGAAAACACAATAATTGTTGGCGATTCCCCTCGTGATATAGAGTGCGCCA